>CAYNBC010000230.1:0-4180 GCA_964395255.1 uncultured Sphingobacteriales bacterium
ATTTATCTTCCAGCTGTAACAGGGCTTTTTCAATCTCCTCCTTTGTGACCATGGAGTTAAAACTTTCCTCATCCGATGGGATTTCTTTTATACGTTGTTCATCTTTATCAATAAACAGGTCAAAGTGCTTTTTCCTTTTCTTTAATTCATTCAAACTTAAATTGATGGCTATACGAACGAGATAAGTACTGAGTTTGGATTCTCCTTTAAAAGATGAGATGGATTTATAGAACCTGATAAAAGTTTCCTGCCCAACATCTTCAGCTTCCTGGCTTCTGCCGAGCATGGACTGAACAGTTCTTGCCACAATGGTTTTGTACCTTCTGACGATTTCCGAAAATGCCTGCGTGTCTCCTTTTCTTACTTGCAGTATCAGTGCCATGTCTTCCAATTCTTTGTAGGGCTTCATTCGGCTTTAATTCCTTGTTTAGACAATTGATTAACTTACTTTATTCCATTTCAAGTTAAACAGAATTCGATAAAAAGACAGATTATTATCTTTGCGTTATGACGGGAACCATTGTCAATGTGCTGGCAGTTGTTGCAGGAAGTTTGCTGGGCCTGGCTCTGAAGAAAAACCTTCCTCAACGGTTTCAGACCGTACTTTTTCAGGCAATCGGTCTTTTTACCCTATTTATGGGTATTAAAATGGGCCTTCTGGTTCATAAAATTTTAATCCTGGTTTTTAGTATGGTTCTTGGCGCAATAACCGGAGAGTCACTTCAAATTGAAGAAAAACTTAATCAGGGTATTGTAAAAATTAAAAACCGTTTTTTTTCAGAAAAAGACCGCTTTGCAGAAGGGTTAACCGGTGCATTCATTTTATTTTGTTTGGGTTCCATGACCATTCTCGGAGCTATTGAAGAAGGGCTTGGTGGTAAACCGGAAATATTGCTTGCCAAATCTTTGATGGATGGCGTTTCTTCCATTGCCCTGGCATCGGCTCTGGGTGCTGGCGTTCTGTTTTCTGCTATCCCTCTATTTATTTATCAAGGAGGGTTAACGCTTTTCGCAGCTTATTTGCAAAATCATCTTGATGCTATTGTCATTGATGAGCTCAGCGCTGTAGGAGGTTTATTGCTGATAGGTCTGGGACTCAACCTTTTAAATATTACACGCCTGAAATTACTGAATTTTATTCCCGCTCTCATATTTGCTGTCCTTTTAGCATTAATTTTTAAATAGTATGAAAAAGCTCTGGAATAGCTACTCGGGAAAAGCTGTGATAATCCTCGTATCGATTATCATCATAGCCCAGTTTGCCAATCATTACTGGACACGAAAAGACAAAGTGATTACCTGGGATGTACTGGAATATTATCAGTATTTACCCGCTACTTTTATTTACGGAGATGTAACCCTGAGTTTCATGAACGATAGCAACAGAAACGATTACTGGGTTTTCTGGCCTCATGTTTCTCCAACAGGAAAGTGGGTCTTTAAATTTACTATGGGTATGTCCATCCTCTATTCTCCATTTTTCTTTATGGCGCATCTCTATGCCCTTTTATTTGATGAACCTACGGGTTATTCTTCACCTTACAAGTTCATGCTGGTAATGAGCAGCTGGGTATTTCTGCTGATTGGACTTATTTATCTTCGAAAAATACTGCTTCGATATTTCAAAGAACCTGAAATAATTCTTGCTCTTACGGGTATCGTACTTGGAACCAACCTGCTTTACTATACCGCTGTCCGCTCAGCCATGTCACATGTTTATTCCTTTGCGCTTTTCAGTGTTTTTATTTACCAGACCATTAAGTGGTACGAACAAATCAGCTGGAAAAAAAGCATCATACTTGGATTACTGGCAGGCTTAATTTCACTTATCAGGCCTTCCAATACTATCATTTTGCTGTTTATTTTCCTCTATGATATCCGTAACCTGAAAGAAAGGGTTCAATTTCTGTTGCAAAATTCCTGGCATATTTTACTCATGGCTATCATGTTTTTACTGGTCTGGACTCCTCAAATGTTTTACTGGAAGGCTGTTACAGGACAGTGGATGTACTGGTCATATGACGATGAAGGGTTTTTCTTTAATAATCCACAGATTATTCGGGGTTTATTCAGTTACCGGAACGGCTGGCTGCTATACACACCTATAATGGCTTTTGGCCTTGGAGGAATCTACTTTATTTTCAGGGATAAAAACCCTCTACGGTGGCCCGTGCTTCTTTTTACGCTGTTAAATATTTACATCATTACATCCTGGTGGTGCTGGTGGTATGTGGGTTTTGGAAACCGTGCTTTTATTGAAAGCTATGCCGTGCTGTCGTTGCCCCTGACTGCTCTCATTGCCAGGGTGTTGAAGTCTTCAAGAACTGTTCTTATTGCTGCTACAGTCATATTTGGCTTTTTGTTGTACATGAATATTTTTCAGGTCTGGCAGTATAAAAACGGATATATTCAACCCGATTCCATGACCAGGGAGGCATACTGGAAAATGTTTCTCAATAAAAAGTCCAAAGATAAATTCTGGCATCTCATCAAAAGACCTGACTATGAAAAAGCCAAAAAAGGAATCTATAATTTGAAGCTTGAAAAGAAAGATGAAAAAAAATAATTACATCATCCTCGTTTTAGCCGTTATTATCCTGTTTCTTTTTGCAGGAATGATTAAATTATCAGGAAGGATACTTCCCGAAACGCTGATATTCACCATTTTAGTTACCCTTATGTCTGTTGGATTAGACCGTTATCTGACACAACCTGCAGTAAAGTCCAGATGGCTTGAACCTGTTATAGATGCAATACTTTCCTTCCTGTGGGTTATTCTGGCTTTCAAATTAAAGATTCACACTTTTTTTGACGATGCAGGATTTTATCTCCGTTATCTTGACCATTTCAGGGAAGGGTATTTTTTTACCTTCAATCCTGCGGAAGGACCCATCTGGGGAATTTCTTCCTTTATCTATGGGGTACTGGGTGGCTTGCTGGTTCAATTTCCTTTATTGAGTACTGATCAATGGGTCTTGCTGATGGCAGCGGGAGGAAATTGGCTATTTGCCTTTATCAACCTTCGGCTGGCAAATCTTATGTTTTCCTCAGCGTTGTTTAAATACATGGTGTTTGCTCTTCTTTTTACCGGAACTAAACTTTATACACAGGTTTCGATTTCGGGTCTTGAAACACCCATTCATCTGAGCATATTGTGGCTTTGCTGGTACTTTTTTCTCAAAAAACAAAACAGTTTATTCCTTTTGTTCGCTGCGTTAAGCCTTATTTCAAAGCTTGATAGCGCTCCGGTGGTTGGCATTATGGGCTTGATCTTTATTCTGGATAATTATCAGTCTTTGCTCAAGCCCAGCTTTCAACTCTGGCAAAAAGTAATTTTCTTTTTTATATTACCCCTGGTAGTTTTTTGGGGATTGGTTTACTTTATTTTTGGAAGCCCTTTGCCTCATAGTGCTTACGCCAAGCTGCAATTCCATCAGGAAGGGGGTGCAATTATTTTTAAATATTTTCAACCTTTTTTGAAGGACAAAATATTGAAATCGTTATGGATAACCACTGCCATATTATGGGTGGTACATGCCGGTTATGTTATCCGTAAACGCTTACCCATTTCAGCCATTCTACCTTTCCTGTTTTTCCTGGGAATTCTTGGCAGCTACTGGTATTTTAATCCGGATGAGAATATGCTCTGGTACTATGCCATGCCCGGTATGTTTTTATCCTGGCAATTGGTTTTATCCCTTCATCAAGGATTAAATCTTCTGCTTTTAAAGGGGAGAAAATTAGCATATGTAATGGTATTATTGCCCATCCTGTTGTTATTGGTAAATGACAACCTGAAAGCTACCCGCTGGATGAACCGATACCTGCATGTTGTTGAAAACGAAAGGGTGAGAATAGGTGAATATCTTGGCAGAATTAGCCAGAAAAACGATTATTTAATGGCCGGTCATGGGTTTACTTCCCGGTATTTTAAAGGTTTTGTTCTGGATGTCAGCGGACTCAACAGCCGTTTGACAACGGATATGAATCTGGACAGAGACAAGATCATTGATACTTACCATCCCAGCTATATCATTCATCAGGCATGGCCTTATTATCTGAATCTCGGTAAAACCGGAAACTATTCCCTCAGAAAAGTATTTTATGATATTTCTGAATTTAATATGCCAGTTTGGTTATTGCTACAAAAGTCTGATTCCGGACAGGTTTATTTTAGAGC
>CAYNBC010000231.1:0-2719 GCA_964395255.1 uncultured Sphingobacteriales bacterium
CCTTATTCTTTTCAAAAAGAACCACTTTTTTTTTTTCACGTGCCAGATATGCAGCTGCCGTCAGTCCTGAGATGCCTCCGCCAACGATTATGGTTTTATTCATCTTTGTTTTTCTTTAACAATTTTTTGGCAGCTATACGGCCTGTCATTATAGCTGTTGGGATTCCTGCAGGACTGTAAACCCATTTACCAGCTACATAGATATTCTTAAAGGGTGTTTCTACCGACTTATCCATAAAAAATATGTGGTTCACAACCGGTAACTCCTGTTCGAATGACCATCCTACAATAGAGCCTTCCGAACTTAAAAAACGGTTTTCAATGGTCAGCGGACTGGCGGAAAGCCTTACGATGATTTTATCCTGGATACCTTTGTAAAAATGTTCTGAAAGTATAGAAATGACTTCATCCTCCATTATTCCCTTGAATTCTTCATACCAGCCTTCTTCTGCAATTCTTCTGGTAATCTCGTAATAGAAAAGCCAGCTTACAATAAGGCCGGTTTTACCTTCAGGGGAAGCAGACCTGTCGCGCAATGAAGGAATTGATATCTCAAAAGTATTGTATTTGCAATTTTCCCTGATCCAGGCAATTTTTTCATCTTTTGTAATGCTGTCCCATTTACCCAATAGGATCTGAGTATCTTTTAAATCCAGCAAACCACGCTTATGAGGCGTGTAAAAAACATGACAACTTGAAACATTTTCAAAAAATTCAGGTGCTTCATCAACTCCTAAGAATACTGAAAAAACAGACTCGGCACCTTTGGAAGACAGTATCTTATCTTTTCGTTTCTGAAATTTTCTGTTCTGTGAATTAATTTGCAAGTTGTTGTAAAGATACTTCAAATCGGCAGCCCATATCAAATTTTCATAAGAATATACGTCTCCGCTTCCGGTTTGAATCGTATTGGTTCCGGGATTGATGCCTGTAACGATTGTATCATTTTTGAGTTCCCCACCCAGGTCTTTAAATTTTTCAACCAGCTTGCTGATAAAATTTCCCATCCCTCCTTCGGGATACATATAATCATTGAACAAAGCAAAATAACTGAGCGCAAAAAAAGCCGGAGTGTTTTTAAAGAAATGCTGCCCAATGATGTCATTGAGCGATTCATTTTCAGACAATTTTTTCAGAAAATCCTCGAAAGGCTGATTCAATTTCTTAATCCGGTACATAGTCCGGATAAACTTATACAACCATTTGATAAACAATGGAATAAACAGATATTTCTTTTCTTTTTTGAAAAGTGGATTATCCACTCCGTAAAGCACCTTCATATCATCCATGATTTTCTGCATCTCATGAATGATACGATCCACATATTCAGGGTGTTCGGGATAGATCCTTTTCAGCATGGAAGCATATTCATAAAGGCTCTGTTCACCCTGAACTACAATCTGTTCTCTCTCAACTGCAAGTGATACAGGATTTGGAAGCATGGTCAATTCAATCCCAAGTTCCTCAAGCATCGGCTTCACCAGACCGGCATTGACCAATTCCCGGGGACCGGCATCAAATCTGAATCCATCCTTTACAAAAGAACTAACAAGACCACCACAAACACTGTTTTTCTCAAGCAGCAATACTTTTTTCCCTTGTTTTACCAATGAGATGGCTGCAGTAAGCCCCGACATTCCTGCACCAACCACAATTGTTTTGTACTTGTTTACACCGGTTATCATCTTACTTCAGTTTACCCATTTCAAGGCTAATATCCCAGAGTTTACCGGCTACTTCCCGGTCCAGAGCTGGTGGGGCAGGCTCTTCAAGAGTAGTCAGGTTAAAAAACTTCCCACTGATGTTTTCAATATCAGGTGATACACCGAGATAATAAAGTGCCTGCGCAGAAATTTCAGGAGATTTTAGACTCTTTTCAATAATATGTTTTTTGAACCACTTGTATGACTTTCCGTTTTCTGAACCAGAATCTGATCTGACAGCTCCAGGATGCATAGCATTTATTGTTACCCCCGAGCCTTTAAAACATTCATCAAAGATAAGCATGGCCAGTAGCTGGGCTAATTTGGCAGCTCCATAGCTTTTCAATCCACTATAACGCCTCTTTTCCCAATTCAGATCGTCCAGCCTCAATCCCCATGCAGCAAAACGATAACCTTCTGAATTAACATATATAACTCGTGCTTTATTCTGGGCTTTCAGTTTGTCAATCAACTTGTAATTGATAATGAAAGAAGAAAGATAATGGACCATAAATACCTTTTCCAATCCATCTTCAGTCAGTTCACGCTTTGTCAGATAAACTCCGGCATTATGAATCAATACATCAATGGGTTTGTCAAGTTCAAGCAATTGGTCAGCAACAAGATGTGTTTGTTGAATGCTGCTTAAATCGGCCACCATATAATCACAGCTTACACGAAACTCTTTTTCTATCTCTTTTTTCAACAACTCCGATTTTTCTTTATTTCGATTTATACATAGCAAATTTGCACCTTTAGACGCATAATGTTTCGCGGTAACATAACCGATTCCTGCCGTGGCACCGGTAAGCACTACCAGTTTGTCATTAAAATCCAGTTCGCAATTTTCAGGTGGTTTACGGTTGTTTTTCAACATGGTAAAAATATTGGACCACTTGTATTCCCTGATATATTTTCTTGTTCTCTTATCTAATAATGGCATAATTCTTATCCGAATTTCTTTATCATAAACTTTCTGTAAGCTTTACCGAAGCGGGGAATATTATCAAATATAT
>CAYNBC010000231.1:2729-4178 GCA_964395255.1 uncultured Sphingobacteriales bacterium
CCCATAAATCGTAATAATCCCTTTGGCTTTGTATTTTACCTTCTTCATTGAGTGTCAATCTGCTTGCTCCGTATAAAACAGCACTTGGATATTTTTTAAAACTTAGGGTCATCTCCCATTCAATAAAAACAAGATTGCCTTCCATTAACGCATGAACAATCTTCATTTTTAAATTTTTAGATCTTTTGGCCAGGCGTTCTGTCATCTCAGAAAATTTCTGAATTCCATGGATTTCTTGCACTGTATCACGGAAATGAATATCTTCGGCATAAAAGGGCAAAATATGTGACCAATCAGGATGCCCTTCGGTATTATAGGTTTTTGACCAAAGAGCTTTTACCGTTTCAACATTCGTAATCTTACCCTTAGCTATATCCTGTAGTACTACTTGATTGTATTCTTGCATTATCCCTTTTTTAAAAGTAGTAAATTGGCTGGCATGTAATTTTCCTGTTTTGTTTTAAATCGAAAAGTGTTTTTTTTAAATCTGGAGGCCCAAAGAGACCTCTGGCATTATTTGAAAAGCCAAAACCTTCAATAGGTATTCCCAACCAATTTGTGTCAAGCTTCTTGTTTCTGTTTTCATCATGAAAATATTTAAAGGCATATGTTCCTTGCTCCAGATTGTGAAATGTAATAGTGCAACTTTGATTTTCAATCGAGGCAAAAGAACCTCTCAAACTTTTTCCATTTTTATCAAATAATTCCATCCAAACCAAACCTTCGTTGTTTTTTAGATTCGTAATTTTTATGATGAGGTTGTTCTGGGCAAAAACAAAAGTTGAAATAGCAATCCCAATCAGGGATAGCAGGAAAATCCGCATATTATTCGGTTTTTTGTGGGACTTTTATAAGGCCGGTAAGATCGTAACCACGGTTTTTAAGATTTTCTAATATACCGGAATAGATTTTTTCATCCATCTGAGGGCTTCGGCTTAAAATCCATAAATATTTGTCAGAACTGCTGCCAATAACGGCCCATTGGTAGTCCTCGTCCAGTTCCATAACGTAGTAGTCACCATAAAAGAACAGGAAAAAAGAAACTTTCAATTTAGCTGGTTCATCGGGATTCGGGATTTTGGCTTTGCCAACAGCCTCGGAAAGTTTTCCTTCCAGTGAACCCTTGAAGCCCCTGTTCACTACTTTTATTTTTCCATCATCACGCATGGAATACGTTGCAGTTACACCCACAAGCCCTCGCTCAAACTTATGGTCGAACCGGGCTATTTCGTACCATGTTCCAAGATATTTTTCAATATCCAGGTGTTTAACTACAGATTTATCTATCATTTTTTCTGATGTTTTACATGAAATTGAAATTAAAGTGATAAGACTCAAAATGAATAATCCTCTGATAACTTTCATTATTAACTTAATTTAAACAGGTTGTTGCAAAATATAAATATCCGTTAAAAAATCAATTATATAAAATTTATTAAATATTGTGGT
>CAYNBC010000232.1:0-4152 GCA_964395255.1 uncultured Sphingobacteriales bacterium
ATTATACATTTGCAGCTTTAAAAAAACCAAATCAAAGCAGAATGATACTTGGAATCTTGAAAGAACCCGAACATGAAAACAGGGTTGCAATGTTACCGGAATTAATTTCGGGGTTGAATGACTTAAAAGTAGAGATTTATGTACAGAAAGGAGCTGGAGAAAAAGCCATGTATCCTGACGAAGAATACACAAATGCGGGAGCTCAGGTACTTGAAAGGTCGGAAATTATTGAAAAAGCCGATGTTCTGGTGCAGATAACCCCTCCCTCTGAAGAAGAGATAAACGCTATTCCTGAAGGAAAAGTTTTGATATCTGTATTAAATCCATTGTGGAACAAAGAAACGGTCAAACAAATACGGGATAAAAATATCACTTGCTTTAGCCTGGATGCCATTCCCCGTACCACACGTGCTCAGGCCATGGATGTATTGTCGTCCATGGCAACAGTAGCAGGTTACAGGGCAGTACTAACGGCAGCCCTTCATCTTCCCAAATTTTTTCCCATGTTTATGACAGCTGCAGGCACCATCAAACCTGCAAAAGTTTTGGTTCTGGGTGCGGGTGTTGCCGGATTGCAGGCCATAGCCACTGCTCGTAAACTGGGTGCTCAGGTTGAGGCCTTTGATGTACGTTCGGCTGTTAAAGAGGAGGTCATGAGTCTCGGAGCCAAATTTGTGGAAGTGGAAGGTGCCATTGATGACAAATCAGCCGGTGGATATGCTGTTGAACAAACAGAAGAATATAAACAAAAGCAGGCCCAGGTTATTCATGAGCATGCCGTTAAGGCCGATGTTATCATCTGTACGGCACAAATCCCGGGGAAAAGAGCCCCATTGCTGGTTAAAAAAGAAACCGTAGCAGCCATGCAAAAAGGTTCTGTTATTGTTGATCTGGCTGCCTCCACCGGAGGTAATTGTGAGCTCACTCAAAACGATAAAGTCATTAAAGAACATGGTGTAACTATTGTCGGTCAATCCAATTTTCCGTCAACCATGCCTCTGGATGCCTCCAGAATGTTTGGTAAAAACCTGGTTAATTTCTTTAAACTTATCATCGGTGAAGAAGGTGCTTTACATCTCAACTTCGAAGACGATATTGTAAAAGGTGCCTGTATTACCTATCAAAAAGAAATTATAAACGAAAGAGTAAAATCGGTTATTGAATCATAAATTATTTAACTATGGAAACTGTATTTGAGTTTTTATACGCCAATAAGGAAATGCTTTTTATCGTAGCATTATCCATTTTGCTGGGTGTTGAAGTCATCAGTCATGTACCAGCTATTTTGCATACGCCTCTGATGTCCGGGGCTAATGCCATTCATGGAGTGGTGATTATCGGTTCCATTATCGTAATGGGACATGCCGAATCGACCAGCTCTTTAATTCTTGGCTTTATTGCCGTTATATTAGGTACTTTAAATGTGGTTGGTGGTTTTGTTGTTACCGACCGGATGCTGGATATGTTTAAGAAAAAACCTTCAAAGAAATAAAAAGCCATGGATCAGATACTGGAAGTAACCAAACATTTGCAATTCACCATGGGTGAATCTTTATTGGAAGTTATTTATTTAATTTCTTCCATTCTTTTTGTTTTCGGATTAAAAATGCTCAGTCACCCGGAAACGGCTCGAAGGGGTAATCTCTGGGCGGCTTTTGGAATGATTCTGGCCATCGTTGCCACTATTTTGCTTCACAAAAAAGAAGGAGCTCATATCGGCAATATCGGCTGGATTATTGGTGGTATGGCTATTGGTACTGCTATCGGCTGGACAATAGCTGTCAAAGTGAAAATGACAGCCATGCCGCAGCTGGTTTCTTTCTTTAACGGAATGGGAGGTGCCTGTGCTGCCCTTATTGCCATGATGGAGTTCCCTCATGTGGATGCCGCTGCTGGTGTTCCATGGGGCGAAGTTTTGACCATCGTGCTCGGTATTTTTATCGGTACCGTTTCTTTTACCGGAAGTATGATTGCATTCGGAAAATTAAATGGGAACATCGGGGATTTCAGAAATAAAATTTTCCGTTATATCAACCTTATTCTTTTACTGGTTATCATTACCCTGATTGTTTACATTGTTGCTTTCCCCACTGTAAAAGCCGATGGACATCTTGATATGACTTGGGTTTATGTATTACTGGCTATATCTGTTATTTACGGATTTTTGTTTGTGATGCCTATTGGAGGTGCAGATATGCCGGTGGTAATATCCCTGCTGAACAGCTTTACCGGTCTGGCTGCTGCTTTTGGCGGCTTTTTATACCACAATCAGGTCATGTTAACAGGAGGGATTCTGGTTGGTTCTGCCGGGACTATTCTTACTGTTTTGATGTGTAATGCCATGAACCGCTCCCTGTTTAATGTGATTGTTGGAGCTTTTGGTGGTGGCCCAGGTGTTGACGATGATACTGAAAAAGTTATCAAAGAAATTACCCTGAGTGATGCTGCAGTATTACTTAATTATTCCCAAAAAGTGGTAATTATTCCTGGCTATGGTCTGGCTGTGGCTCAGGCTCAGCATATCTGCCACGAACTTGACAAATTGCTGGAAGAAAGAGGTGTAGAAGTCAGGTATGCCATACACCCTGTAGCAGGTCGTATGCCCGGGCATATGAATGTATTGCTGGCTGAAGCTGATGTTCCTTACGACAAACTGGTTGAAATGGATGACATTAATCCTGATATGCCCAATGTTGATGTTGCTATTGTTGTGGGTGCCAACGATGTGGTTAATCCTGCAGCTGAAGATGACCCATCCAGTCCTATTGCCGGAATGCCTATTATCAAAGCTTATGAGGCCAAAAACATCATTGTGATGAAAAGAGGTATGGGAAAAGGTTATGCCGGTATCGAAAACAAATTGTTTTATAACGAAAAAACAAGAATGCTTTTCGGTGATGCCAAATCTACCATAACAAATCTGGTTAATGAAATAAAAACACTTTAATCAACCATCAACAGTCTTTTTTTAAAGGGGAACAGCATGTATTCCTGTTCCCCTTTTTTAATCCACAGAAACAGGATTATCGTAGAAATCATTTTAAGGATAAAAAGATGAATTCCATCTCTCTATCAAAATTTTTGTCTTATTTAATGATTGTCAAAAGTATTTCTGTTATATCAGCAAAAAACTATTTCTTCTTCCTGTAATTCTAGCTACCTGTTGGTAAGAAAAATATTTCAGAATCGTTGAGGTATTACCTTATCTTAGCCTCAACGAAGAAAGATATTATTTATAAAAATAGTTTGTTTTCGCCTGTATGGATTAAGATGTAGATTGAATAGCTTTTGCCAATGTGAAGCCCATTGACCTGATATCCCTGATATCATTTTCACTTAAACCATGGCACAAACATCCTCTTCGTGTACATATCTGGTAATGAATAAGCCTTGAATCCCCCGGAACAAGTAATTCAGCCACCTCAGACCCGCACGATTGACATTTTTTTTCAGGATTAATAAGGCTTTTATTACAGTAAGGGCACAACATGTCCTTGACCTTTTCTCCCGGAGGTATGTTCAGTGTACATTTGATAGCCTCATTGTTCAAAAAAGGGCTAAGAACAATAAACCCCATTTCATCATGCATGTTCATAATCTTTACACTGGTAGATAATTTATCAGACAAACCTTTGAAACAATGAGGGCAATAGGAATGTAAAAAGGTAGTGTCGGTGTTTTCTGAAATTTTTTCTTTTTCCTTGAAAGATTTGAAACCCAGAATTTTCAATAAGCTCTTACTTTTTCGGGAAGGCAATTTTTCTTCTTGCCGTTCGGTATCAACGGGAAATTCAATGTAATTGTTATTACAGCCCTGCCGTGTACAAAAATTAACGATACCACCATTGGAAAGATAAATACTTGCCATTTCGGCTCCACACCTTGAACAGTGAACATGCGTATTCAAAGTATGATTACACAACGGGCAATAAAACCTGGCGGTTTCAGTAGCCATAATTTTTATGTCCGTTTTATACAGATTGCTACCATAAACTGAACTTATCCAGAAATGACCTTTTTTCCCTCCGGCTTCAACAATCATTTTTATACTGCTTAAGCCATCCAGCTTTACAGTATCATCTTTTAAAAATCCTTTACAATAAGGACATTTTACCTTTAATGATGTAACTGTCTCACTCATATTCATTAATA
>CAYNBC010000233.1:0-4146 GCA_964395255.1 uncultured Sphingobacteriales bacterium
TTTAAATGGTTCTTTTGTTGTTCATCCATAGGTATCAAAAGATAAGCTGCCTGTACCCTGGTAACAATTTGAACTAATAAGACCAGAACAATGAAAATGGATTTTTTTAAGTTTTTTTTCAGGTACATAAGGGTCATGAATCTTCAATTTTTATCAAATAGTCTGCCAATTAAGCACAAGAGCATGTAAGTGATAAAATTAATTTTATGCCTAAGGCAGCTCATTATAAATGAATTGTTTTAACTTTGCCATTCACAAAAATCGGATTTTATTCGAAAATTTTAAAACATTTAGTGAATGCCGGCAAAGTTCAATCCCATAAAAATCTTTTCAGGCTCTGCTTCGAGAGATGTAGCATCCAAAATTGCTGAAGAATTCGGCACAAATCTGGGAGCTTTGAGCTTTCTTCGTTTCAAGGACGGAGAAATCCAGCCGAACTTTGAAGAATCTGTCCGCGGATGTGATGTTTTTATCATCCAGTCAACATTTTCACCGGCAGAAAATATTCTGGAACTTTTATTGACCATCGATGCTGCCAAAAGAGCTTCCGCTCATTATATCAATGTAGTAATTCCCTATTATGGTTATGCCCGGCAGGATCGAAAAGACAAACCCCGTGTATCCATAGGAGCCAAATTGCTAGCAGATCTTATTTATACTGCAGGCGCAAGCCGCGTTATGACCATGGACCTTCATGCCCCTCAAATTCAGGGGTTTTTCCCTATTCCTGTTATCCACCTGGATTCTTCCGTTATCTTCATTCCTTACATTAAAAACCTTGAACTTTCCGACCTGATGATTGCTTCTCCGGATATCGGGGGGGCTAAAAGAGCTTATGAAATAGCTGAAAAACTAAACAGCGAAATTGTGATCGCTGATAAACATCGTAAAAGAGCCAATGAAGTCGAAGATATGAGAATCATTGGCGATGTAAAAGGTAAAAATATCGTTATTATTGACGATATTATCGATACAGGTAACACCTTAATCAAATCGGCTGAATTGATGCTTCAGGAAGGAGCAAAAAGTGTCAGAGCCTTCGCCACACATCCCGTATTTTCCGACAATGCCATCGACATGCTCGAAAAATCACCCATCGAGGAAATTATTGTTACCGACACAATTCCTATTAAAAGACCCAGCAAAAAAATTACAGTTTTATCAATATCAAAACTTTTTGCACGGGCAATTCGAAATGTTTATGAACATGAATCCATAAGTTCATTGTTTGAAATGCCCGGTACTTTCCAGAAAATTATTAAATTTTAATGAAATGAAACAGGAAAATCTTACTGCTATTCTCAGAAACGAACTTACCAAAGGACAATTAAAAGAATTTAAGTCTAAAGGATATGTCCCTGGAGTAATTTATGGTGAAAATATCAAGGAAAATATCAATATCTTTTGTTTTATCAACGACCTGAAAAAACTTATTTATACCTCGGATGAATATCAGGTTAATCTCAAAGTAGAAGGAAAAATTTATCCCTGTGTGATTAAAGAAATTCAGTTTGACCCTGTATCCGATTTACCCATCCATATCGATTTTATGCAGGTCTATGATGAGAAAGTCATTAAAATTGACTATCCCGTGAAATTCGTGGGTACTCCCAAAGGTGCTATGCAGGGAGGTAAAGTTTACAGAAAATTAAGAAAATTAACTCTCAAAGGTAAAGTTAAAGATTTGCCTGAAACACTGGAAATCGACATCACCCACCTCGATATTGGCCAGTCCCTGAAAATTAAAGATATTAATATTCCCAATATCGAAATCTTAATGAACCCCAATACACCCGTTGTAACCATCAGCAGGCCGAGAGTAAGCACCGCAACTGCCGTAACTGAAGAAACCACAGAAGAACAAGCTGCTGAATCCCAGGAAGAACAGACTGAGGCCACAGAATAAGATTTTTAATTTTTAATCATTGATAAGGTTCTTAGTTGCAGGATTAGGAAATATTGGAGATGAATATGCCCGCACAAGGCATAATGTTGGTTTCCTTGTTGCAGATTTTCTTGCTTCACAACACAATGCTCCCTTCGAGCTGAAAAGATATGCCTATATCACCAGGTTCCGCGTTAAAAACAAAATAATTTTTGTTATTAAACCCACCACATTTATGAACAAAAGCGGTGATGCCGTCAGGTATTGGCTTCAACAATTAAACCTGTATTCGGAAAACCTCCTCGTCATTTCTGATGATATTAACCTGCCAGTCGGCCAGATTCGTTTCAGAACCACCGGATCAGATGGTGGCCATAACGGATTGGCTCATATTATTTATTCCCTGGGTACACCCGGTTTCAATCGTATGCGAATTGGCATCGGAAATAATTTCCCTAAAGGTCAGCAGGTAAATTATGTTCTATCAGAATTTACGCCAGACGAATTCCAGATAATTGAAAAAAACCTTTCTCTTTATTCTGATGCTATAAAATGTTTTGCTCTGGAAGGCATTCAAAGTGCCATGAACAAGTATAACAAAAGAAATATTTAAAATTATTCTAAATTTGCATTAAATAAAGAAAATCATGGAAAACAAATATGATATTATCATCATTGGAAGCGGTCCCGGAGGTTATGTTGCCGCCATCAGAGCCAGCCAGCTGGGAAAAAAAGTGGCTGTAATTGAAAAAGAAAATCTGGGTGGTATTTGTCTTAACTGGGGATGCATCCCTACGAAAGCATTGCTCAAATCAGCTCAGGTTTATGAATACATGAAGCATGCTGCCGATTACGGAATTCATGCAGGGAATATTTCACCCGACTTTAAAGAAATTGTTAAGCGCTCTCGCGCAGTGGCTGATAAAATGTCAAAAGGTGTCCAGTACCTGATGAAAAAAAATAAAATTGAAGTTATAAAAGGCACCGGCCGGCTTGCTTCACAGAACACAGTTCTGGTAGAACATGAAGGAAAATCTACCGAATATTCAGCTGACCATATTATCCTGGCTACAGGGGCTCGTTCCCGGGAGTTGCCCCACATCCCCATTGATGGGAAAAAAGTTATCGGATACAGACAGGCGCTGGCCCTGACTGAATTACCTGAATCTATGGTCGTCATTGGCTCGGGGGCTATTGGCTCTGAACTCGCTTATTTTTATCATACCATGGGAACTCAGGTTACTCTGGTTGAAATATTCCCCCATATTGTTCCTCTTGAAGACGAAGAAGTTTCTAAACAATTAGCACGCTCCTTCAAAAAAGCAGGTATTAAAATCATGACGGATTCTACCGTTGAAAAAGTAAATACAAATGCAGATAAATGTGAAGTCTTTATTAAATCAAATAAAGACAAAGAATTAAAAGTAGAAGCCGATGTCGTACTTTCTGCAGTAGGAATCCAGGCCAATATTGAAAATCTTGGATTAGAAGAATTGAATATTAAAACAGAAAAAGGAAAAGTTATCGTCAATGAATATTATGAAACCAATGTAAAAGGCATCTATGCTATAGGTGATATTGTCCCCGGACCCGCCCTTGCCCATGTGGCCTCCGCTGAAGGCATTATTTGCGTTGAAAAAATCTCTGGCCTGACCCCACAACCTCTTGATTACAATAATATTCCAGCCTGTACTTATACCTCTCCCGAAGTAGCCTCCGTGGGTTATACAGAAAAAGCAGCCATAGAAGCCGGTTACGAAATCAAAGTAGGAAAGTTTCCTTTTACGGCATCGGGTAAAGCCAGTGCTGCAGGCCACAATGAAGGATTTGTGAAATTAATTTTTGATGCTAAATACGGTGAAATCCTGGGTGCTCATATGATAGGTGCTGGTGTTACAGAATTAATTGCTGAAATTGTAACCGCCCGGAAACTCGAATCTACTGCATTCGAGCTCATAAAAGCAGTACATCCACATCCCACCATGTCGGAAGCCATTATGGAAGCTGCAGCAAATGCCTATGATGAATCCATTCACATTTGATTCATTCTTCTTAGCCAGAATCAAATTTCCTTGTTTAAAAAGTTTCTCCGGTAATAACTTAAAATACCTGTACAGATAATTAGAACACCGGCTAAAAACAGCCACCAATTAAATTTTTCAGGAATATAATTCAATGCCGTTTCCAGTACCTTGCTCTTGTTTTCAGGAGTAAACAATAAAAAAAAAAAAAAATGATGCAATATATAAAGAGAGTAATCC
>CAYNBC010000234.1:0-1564 GCA_964395255.1 uncultured Sphingobacteriales bacterium
GATTAAAAACAGATATCGGACTTTATTAAGGTCATGTAGTGAAAGAGTGGATAAAGAAGGCAAAAAAAGAATAAGAAAGGCATTTAATTTTGCCATTCAGGCACATGTAGGGGCAAGAAGAAAATCAGGAGAACCTTATATATTACATCCGCTTGAAGTTGCTATCATAGTTTCCCGGGAAATTGGATTGGGTACAACATCCATTGTTAGCGCTTTATTGCATGATGTGGTTGAAGATACGGAAATTACTCTTGAAGATATCGAAGTCGCATTTGGGCCTAAAGTAGCCCATATTATTGATGGTTTAACCAAAATCAGTGATTTTATTGAAACCCCAAGAAGCATTCAGGCAGAAAATTTTCGCAAAATTCTGATGACTCTATCAGATGATATCCGTGTTATTTTAATCAAACTGGCAGATAGGCTCCATAACATGCGCACCCTGGATGCCTTGCCAAAACATAAACAATTAAAAATAAGTTCTGAAACGCTGGATTTGTTTGCACCTCTTGCACATCGATTGGGCTTATTTAAAATTAAAACAGAACTTGAAGACTTGAGTTTGAAATACCTTGAACCTACCATTTTTAATGAAATCCAATCAAAAATACATTCTGATGTCATACATATTCAGAAGTTTACAAAAGCATTTCTCAGGCCTTTGAATGAGTCCTTTAAAAAACATAATTTGAATGTTGAGGTTAAATCCCGCTATAAATCGGTTTATTCGATTTATAAGAAAATGAAGTCTCAAGGGATTTCATTTCAGGAAGTTTTTGACCTATTTGCTATCAGAATCATCATAGACAATCCCGTAGATGAAAAATCTGATTGCTGGCGTGTTTATTCTGTGGTTACAGATTTTTACAAACCCAATCCTGAACGATTGAGGGATTGGTTGTCAACTCCAAAGGTTAATGGATATGAGTCGCTTCATACAACTGTCATGGGACCTAACGGACGCTGGGTTGAAGTTCAAATCAGGACTAAAAGAATGGATGAAATAGCTGAAAGAGGTTATGCGGCTCACTGGAAATACAAAGCCGGTGGTCAGGGTGATTCTGCCCTTGACGATTGGATTAAAAAGGTGGGAGAGCAATTAAAATCCAGCGATATTGATGCCCTGGAGTTTTATGATGAATTTAAACTTAATTTATTTACACACGAAAAATATGTATTTACACCCAGGGGTGATATGAAAATCTTGCCCGATGGCTCAACGGTTCTTGACTTTGCTTTTGAAATCCATACCGACCTGGGTCTCCATTGTATGGGAGCTAAAGTGAACAACAAATTGGTTTCGTTAAATTACAAACTTAAAAATGGAGACCAGATTGAAATCATTAGCAGTAAAAAACAACAGCCCGAAGAGGAATGGTTGGATTATGTCGTTACTGCCAAGGCCAAATCAAAACTTAAGCAATATTTTAAAGAAAAGAAAAGAAATACCATTCAAGAGGGTAAGAGATTACTGGCTAAAAAGTTAAAATTAATTAGCACTGAAGAAAGCAGATTTTTAATAAAGCAGCTATTGGATTATTTTGAGTATTCTTCTGATTTTGAT
>CAYNBC010000234.1:1574-4143 GCA_964395255.1 uncultured Sphingobacteriales bacterium
CCATGCCATTGGTTCCGGGAAAATAAATATTACTGATTTAAATAATGCCATTCACTTGCTAAATAAACATAAAGAAAAATCTGCTGAGCATATACAAAAGGTAAAGAAAAAACCTGAGTATGTGACCATTGGTGAAAACTCTTTGTTTAACTATCATCTTGCAGGATGTTGTAATCCTATTCCAGGGGATGAAATTTTTGCTTACATCAATACAAACGATCAAATAACCATCCACCAAACCGTTTGCTCAAAAGCCAGAAAATTAATGGTTAAATATGGCCATCGTATCATTCAGGCCAGATGGGATGTTCCCGAAGTAAAAGAACTGGATAAATATACTGTAGGGCTTGTTTTTACCGGGTTTGACCAGAAAGGTCTACTGGCACGGCTTACAGATATTATTTCCAAAGAAATGAAAATCAATATGAAATCAATAAATGCAGAGGCTAAAAACGGCACCTTTGAGGGGAAAATTGTTGTAGAAGTTCTGGACACAGCCCACCTTGAAGATTTAATCAAAAGAATGCGCGAAATTGAAGGAGTTTTTTCCGTTAAGCGTGTTCATGTTTAATTGACAAAAAAATAATAAAATAAAATAAATAATTGTTTTTATTGATTTTATGTTAACTTTGTATCAAGTCTAATTTTATTAATATGGGCGAAGAAAGGCAGATATACAACGAAGTCAAAGAAATTTTTACCAACTATCTCAAGCAGAAGCAATACCGTAAGACCCAGGGGAGATATGATATATTGTTCGAAATATATAGCATTGATGGTCATTTTGAAGTTGAGACTCTTTATTTGATGCTGAAAAACAAAAATTATCATATCAGTCGTGCAACGATATACAATACAATTGAATTGTTATTGGAATGCGGTTTAATCATCAAACATAGTTTTGGCAACAAAGCAGGTTCCTATGAAAAAGCATATGGCCTGAAAAAACATGACCATTTGATTAACCTCAACGATCAAAGTGTTATTGAATTTACCGATTCACGGATTGAAAAGATTGCCAATGAAATTGCAGAGAAGTACAATTTCAAAATGACACATTATTCTTTTACGATTTATGGTACTCCCAAGAAAAAGTAAGGTTACCTTAAAACAATTTAATCATTAGTTCATGCCCGTTGATATTCTGGTAGGTTTACAGTGGGGTGATGAGGGGAAGGGAAAGATAATAGATATTCTTAGTCCTCAGTATGATATTGTGGCACGATTTCAGGGTGGACCCAATGCAGGCCATACACTTGTTATAGATGGTAATAAATTCATATTCCATACTTTACCTTCAGGTGTTATTCACCCTGGAACCAGGAATATACTTGGTAGTGGGATGGTCATCAATCCCATTACATTTATGAAAGAGATTGAGCAGTTGAATCGACATAACATTGATTATCAAAACCGTATCATTATCTCCCGGAATGCTCATTTGATAACTCCCTTACATATTTATCTCGACCGGTTTTATGAAGCCAGAAAGGCACAAAAAAAGATTGGTTCTACTTTAAGAGGTATTGGCCCTGCCTATCAGGATAAATATGCCCGGACAGGTTTGAAAGTTCTTGATATCATTGATAAACATTTTCAAGAAAAATACCTGAACCATAAAAGATGGTATTTTGATATCATGAAAGAGATTCCTACGGAAGGACTGGAACAAATGGAAAAAGAATGGTTTGAGGCCATTGCACAAATGAAAGGATTTGAGATAACGGATACTGAAATCTATGTTCATAAAGCCCTGAAAGAAGGGAAAAATATTCTGGGTGAAGGTGCTCAAGGAACATTACTGGATGTTAATTTTGGAACATATCCCTATGTCACTTCCTCCCACACAATTTCATCCGGTTGTTGCATAGGGCTGGGGATTCCTCCTTCTTCGGTAAGAAAAGTTTTAGGTGTTTTTAAAGCCTATACAACAAGGGTAGGTGAAGGACCTTTCCCCACCGAACTCAAGGATGAGACCGGTAAATGGCTGTTGGAAAAGGGTTGTGAGTACGGTTCTACAACAGGCCGGCCCAGAAGATGTGGATGGCCTGATTTGGTGGCTTTGCAATATGCCATCTTGTTAAATGGTGTTACCGAGCTTATCATTACCAAAGCCGATGTACTTTCCGGAATTAATCCCTTGAAGATTTGCACCCAATATCAGGATATTCATGGACAGAAAGTTGAATTCAGTGATTTACAAAAAAGCAGTTCCATTATTCCCATTTATGATGAAGTAGAAGGTTGGAATGAGGATATTTCCGGTTATACATCTTATAATGAATTACCCGGTAGCTTTATCAATTACATCAAGTACATTGAAAAATTTGTTTCGGCTCCCGTAACCATAATTTCAGTAGGTCCCGAAAGAAAACAAACCATTTTTGTTTAAATTATTGATAGGCTTTATAACCGTGGTTTTTTATGGATTCTTTCAGAATAGCCAGCGTAAGAATTTCATACATCGAAGGAGTTAAAATTTTCTTTAAGTCGGTATATTTAACCCAGAAAAGGGGTTGTTCACCTAAATTTTGTCCACCGGCATATAGATTATAAGTGAGGCCAAAGG
>CAYNBC010000235.1:0-4075 GCA_964395255.1 uncultured Sphingobacteriales bacterium
GATTACTGGTTTTGTTCACCCTGAGTAGAAGGAGGCAAGGGATTGGGCATATTATCAATTTGTTCCTGCATTACGGATTCCTGCTGGCCTTCGGAAGATGTGCGGGGGATAAAAAAGTTTGTGAGTAAAGTAATAACCACGATAGCAATGGCAAGATACCATGTTGCTTTTTCCAGAAAATCAGCGGTTTGTCTGGCACCAATAATCTGACTTGAACCTCCGAAAGTGGCTGACAGCCCTCCACCTTTAGGATTTTGAGCAAGTATAAATAGAACAAGTATGATAGCTGCCAGAATTATCAATATAAGTAGAAAAGTAAGCATCTTATTCGTTTAATTTGTTTTCCAGGCTTTTGATAAGGCCTGCAAAGTAATCACTTTTTTCTGGAAATTGCAAGGATAATTTTTGATAGATACGGATAGCTTTTTTATAATTCTTTTGTTTGATATAAATTTTTGCCAGTGTTTCTGTAGCAAATTCATCCGATTCCTGAAGGCTTTCAGCGGCTTTGTTAACGGGATTAAAAAATTCGGCTCTGGGTTTTTGAATTCTGGGTTGTTGCTCCAGAAACCGGTCAATGATGTCTTTGTCTTCTTTTTTCTTTGTGGCTGCAGGTGAGCCGGATTTCTGAAATTCTTTTTCGATATCATAAACCGGAATTTCCCCCATCAGCAATTCAGAAGGATAGGTCATAGTTTTTTCCTGTGATTGACTTCGATGGAATAAACGCGAACGGTCTCCGGAATATAGTGCCGTTTTAAATAAAAGGGGGTTGTTAAATACGCCTTCATGAAATTGTGCATCCAGAAATGCGAGAATATGAATGGATTGAAAATAAGGGTACTGATTTTTGAGCTTGTCAAAAGGCAATTTTCCTTTTGTCTTTTGTAAAAGGGAGGGGTTACGGATAATGTTTAATAGTTCCGATTTTTCCATTACCAGTTATTTACACTCCGGTTGAAAATATCCTGAACGAAAAATTCAATAAGTTCTTTATGAAGGTCGTCCTGTATACTGCTCAGGTTTTGCTGGCTGTCAAAGTCAACATAATTGGAAAAAGTTGCATCAAAATTATTTTCAGGTTCGATAGTATTTTCAAAATGCACTTTAACCGTCATACTGAGTCGTGAAGTAGCGGCTTTTTCGTTTCCTGCAATAGCAGCCGGAGCAATGGTGTAAGATTGAATGCTACCCTGAAAACGAATATCACCGTTTTCGGGCACATAACTCAGTCCCAGCTCGCGGATAAATTTTTCTTTTAAAGCTTCGGTAAGATCTTCGGCAAGGGATGGAATTACCTGGTCTGATGCATTTCTGAATGTTTCAACAGAAAAGGTTTTAATTTCAGGAGAAATACTGGCTCCTGTAAAACTGTATATACCGCATGAGGAAATAAACTGAATTCCAATCAATAGCAAAAAAATCCCGACAAGTTTATAAATCTTCAAGATGATACTCCTTTATTTTTCTGTAAAGAGTTCGTTCGGAAATTCCCAGTTCTTTAGCTGCCGGTTTTCTCTTTCCCCGGTTACGAATCAAAGCTTCACGAATCATTTCCTTTTCTTTTTCAGCCAGAGAAAGAGGTTCTTTCACTTCTTCATATTCGGTGGTGTCTTTGCATGGTTTAGATTCGGAAACAGGTTTTTGTTTGACATAGTTATCTTCAATTTCGGAGAATGAGGAACCTGCTCTGAGCAGCCTGTCTGTAGCAAGTTCAATGGTGGATTCAAAATCACGTCCCTGGGCGCGAATATTCTGAAGCACTTCATAAAGCATGGCTTTGGCTTCTGTAACATCCTTTTTAATATCCAGTAAAAATTTATACAATAAATCTCTTTCGTTGATTTCGACTTTTTCCTGGGGTTTTTGTTCGACTTTTATCAGAGAACGGGAGGTGGTTTCAGCTGGCAGAAACTCTTTTATATCTTCGGCAGATAAAACTGATTTGGTAGCAAATATTGAAATTTGCTCGACTATATTTTTCAATTGACGAATGTTTCCTGGCCAGTATTGAGCTTTAAGTGCCTCAAGGGCGCTTTCATCAAGCTGGATGGGTTCTGTTTTGTATTTATCGGCAAAATCATTGGCAAATTTGGCTACCAGAAAAGGAATGTCTTCTGTTCGTTTTCTTAGCGGAGGAATTTTAATCGTGACAGTACTCAGCCGGTAAAACAAATCCTCTCTGAATTTGTTTTCCTGAGTAAGTTGCCAGAGGTCTTTATTAGATGCAGCAACAAGCCGAATATCGGTTTTCTGAACTTTGGAAGAACCCACTTTCAGAAATTCACCTGTTTCAAGAACTCTTAATAGCCGGGATTGGGTTTCCAGAGGAAGTTCACTGATTTCGTCCAGAAAAATTGTTCCACCGTTTACTGTTTCAAAATATCCTTTTCGGGTTTCGTATGCACTGGTAAAGGCTCCTTTTTCATGACCAAATAACTCGGAATCAATGGTACCTTCAGGAATAGCGGCACAGTTGATGGCAATAAAATTTCCATGTTTTCTCCGGGACATGTGGTGTATGATTTTAGAAAAAGCTTCTTTACCTACACCGCTTTCTCCCGTGATAAGTACACTGATATCTGTTGGAGCCACTTTAATGGCTTTTTCAATAGCATTGTTTAATAATGGAGAATTACCTACAATTTCAAAACGGTTTTTTATTTCCTGCAATTTTGCTTGACTGATGCTCATATCCTTATTTTTTGGCGATTTCGCCAGATACAAATTGAATGCAAAGTTATAAAAATAAGTGTGTCTGATTAAAGTTTACTGACAGAAAGGCAGCAGGTCGATTGATTTTTGTATGTTTGCCCTTTCAGTTGGGTGTTAGTGAGAAAATGATTTGATTATGAATGATTTTCTGGAAAAAGTTGACCGCCTGATTCTTTATTACAATGATTATGTAGGTGGATATGCAGTTCTGTTCATGCTTATTCCGACAGGTTTGTATTTTGCCATTCGTTTAAAATTTCTGAATGTAACTAAGTTGTGGCATTCCATACAGGTTGTTGCAGGCAAATATGATAAAAAAGAGGACAAAGGTGATGTCAACCACTTTAAAGCATTGACCACTGCCCTTTCGGCAACTGTGGGAACGGGAAATATCGTAGGGGTATCTCTGGCCATATACTTAGGAGGACCGGGAGCCATGTTCTGGATGTGGGTCACAGGCTTTCTGGGAATGATTTTAAAATACACGGAATGTACCCTTTCCCATAAATTCCGCCATTTTACTTCCGATGGAAAAGTAACTGGAGGCCCCATGTATTATATGGAATTTGGTCTGAAAGATAAACTGGGTAAATATGCCCGTGTGCTGGCCATTATTTTTGCCATGGCAACGGTTATATGCTCGATGGGAACGGGCAATATGGCTCAGGCCAACTCCATAGCAGATGTTTTGAGAAACAATTATGCTATTCCTGTCTGGGTTACGGGTGCCATTATTACAAGTCTGGTATTGCTGGTTATTATTGGTGGAATTACAAGAATAGCCGAAGTAACTTCTCGTCTTGTACCTTTTATGGCTGTATTCTATTTTGTAGCAGCTCTACTTGTTATTATATCAGAATACAAAAATATTCCTTCTGCTTTGTGGATGATTGTTCATGATGCTTTTACAGGAACAGCCATGACGGGTGGTTTTGTAGGTTCAACTTTTCTTCAGACCATGATCTGGGGTGTAAGAAGAGGATTGTTTTCCAATGAAGCCGGACAGGGTTCGGCACCTATTGCACATGCTGCAGCAAAAACTAAATACCCTGCCCGTGAAGGCCTTGTAGCTTCTCTGGAACCCCTTGTCGATACATTGATTATCTGTACCTTAACCGCTCTCGTGATTATATTATCCGGTGCCTGGCAATCCGGCATTAAAGGAGTAGGAATGACTGTTCTGGGTATGTCTACGGGTTTAGGTCTTCTAAATATCCATGGCGTTGGCGAACATATTGTTGCTGTCGGATTGATATTATTTGCTTTTTCGACTATTATCAGCTGGTCGTATTATGGAAGCCGGGCAACCATTTATCTGGCTGGTGAAAAATATGTAAAAGTTTATCAGATTATTTTTGGT
>CAYNBC010000236.1:0-4032 GCA_964395255.1 uncultured Sphingobacteriales bacterium
TTTGGGAACAAGCTTAACCTTAAATATTCAGAAACATGAAAAGCTTTGCCTTAATGTCGGGGTTAATGGCTGTCACCTTTGCACTTATCTTCACTTCATGCAGTAAAGAAATTTATCCACCGGTTGTAATTACAAAAGAAGTCACGGATATCAATGCTCAAACGGCTATGTGCGGAGGAGAAGTGCTGGAAGATGGAGGCAGTGAAATACTTCATAAAGGTGTTTGCTGGAGTACACATAGGAGCCCGAATATTGAAAATGATAATAAAACGGATGAAGGCCCGGGGTCAGGAAGTTTTGATTCAAAACTCACAGGCCTTCAAGTAAACACTTATTATTTTGTAAGAGCTTATGCAACGAATGAAAAATACACTTCTTATGGGCAGGAAATTAAATTCAAAGCTGTGAGAAACAGCGAGATACCCCTTGTTGAGTTTAACGGTCATTACCTTTATGTCTATCCCAGAGATGTTTTACAGGTTCCCGTTGCATGGGGAACTTACGGTCGTAAAATTGGTGCTACAGATGACAATGATGGCCAGAAGAATTGTACTCAAATAATTCAAACACTTAGCCAATTCGAAGCTGCAGCTGCCAAATACTGTGACGAACTTGACGACTATGGTTATGATGATTGGTATTTACCTGCCATCAATGAGCTAAAAGAATTATATAAACATAAAGCTGAAATCGGTAACATAAAAGACGGAGGCTACTGGTCCAGTACGGAATATACACCCTACGAAGCCAAATATGTTCATTTCGGAAATGGAAAAATCAGCCATACCAATAAAAATTATGAATATTATCTGAGATGTGTTAGAAGGGATTAACGGGTTAAGCTGTATAAATTAGTTGTTTTGTTTCTTTTTATTATGCTTTAATACTTCCGCTTCAAGGTAAAAAATCAGGTCTTCAGCAATATTTTTGACATGATCTCCAACCCTTTCAAGTTTACGAATAACCGAAAATAAAAACAGGCATGCGCGGGCTTCATCCATATGTTTTTTTAAATATTCACTGATGATGATAGAAGCATTTTGATTTAATTCATTCAATCGTGCATCTTTACGAAATACTTTTCGGGCAAGCAGATTATCTTCTTTAATAAGGGCTGTTTCAATATCATTTACCATGGAAAGAGCTACATCAAACATTTCGTTGATATGCGTTTTTTCCAGAATTTCAGAGGAAGGTAAATTATTATAATCTATTACATACCTTGCAATACCGCATGCATTATCGCCAATCCTTTCAAGGTCGGCATTGCTTTTTAACACGGCAATCAAAAATCGTAAATCGGTAGCAACCAGATGAAAAAGTGCCAGTATATTTTTACATTGTAAATCAATACTCAATTCCATGGCATTAAGCCGATTCTCATTATGAATTACTTCAAAAGCCATTTCTGTGTCCATATTCAGATAGGCCTTTCTGGCTTTTACCAGTTGACTGCTGGCCAATCTGGCCATCTCAATCATTCCTTCTTTGAGTAACTGTAATTTTTCCTGCAAATGGGACATATCTATTTATTTTAACCAAATTTACCACTGATATAATTTTCCGTTTGTTGATGGTCAGGATTTGTAAACAGTATTTCCGTATCGTTAAACTCAATAAGTTCTCCCAGGTAGAAAAAACCTGTTTTATCACTTATTCTACCCGCCTGATGCATGTTATGGGTAACAATCAGGATTGTATATTTTTTCTTAAGTTCATAAATCAAATCTTCAACTTTGAGAGAAGCAATGGGGTCGAGAGCAGAAGTGGGCTCATCCATAAGAACAATGGAGGGTTCAACAGCCAGTGTACGGGCAATACAAAGTCTTTGTTGTTGCCCACCTGATAATGATAATGCATTCTTTTTCAGATTGTCTTTTACTTCATCCCAGAGACCTACTTGCTTCAGTTTTTTTTCAACGACTTCGTTTAAAATTGATTTTTTATTAATACCTCTTATTCTCAAGCCGTAAGCCACATTTTCATAAATAGATTTAGGAAACGGATTGGGTTTTTGAAAAACCATACCTACTTTTTTTCTCAGATTTTCCAGGTCAGTCCCTTTCCGGTAAATATCCACACCATCTACCAGTACATCCCCTTCTTTACGAAAATCAGGGATATAATCATTCATCCGGTTGAACATTCTTAAAAAAGTAGATTTTCCACACCCAGACGGACCAATGAGGGCCGTAACGGTGTTTGATTTTATAGAGACATTGATATTTTTTAACACCTTATTCTGACCATAAAATACATTAAGATTTCGGGTTTCCAGCTTGACTTCAGGATTACGAGTCTCGTATTCAATTTTATAATGAATTGCAGGTTTTTCTTTAATCATAACTTTTTCCATGGTTATATTTTATAATCCTAATTTTTTACGTGATTTGTTGCGGAAATAAATAGCTATTCCGTTCATAACAAAAACAATAACAAGTAATACTATAATAGCCGCAGCGGCATTGATGATAAAACCATGCTGTGGCCTTGATATCCAGTTAAAAATTTGCATGGGTAAAACTGTGAATTCATCCATGGGCGTTTTAGGAGTAAAGGGTACGAAAGCCAGCGCACCTATAACAATCAAAGGAGCTGTTTCTCCGATGGCTCTGGACAAAGCCAGTATAATACCGGTTATAATGCTACTAAACGAAGCAGGCAAAAGCTGGTTTTTAATTGTTTGCCATTGGGTGGCACCTAATGCATAAGAGGCTTCCCTGATGGAATCAGGCACTGCTCTTAATGATTCTCTTGTAGTTACAATAATTATAGGTAACACAAGCAGAGAAAGTGTTAGACTACCGGCCAGAATACTATGCCCCAGATGTAATGTCCTGACAAATATTTCAAGCCCAAAAATGCCATAAATGATCGATGGAACTCCAGCAAGATTGGAAATATTAATTTCCAGAAAATTATTCAATCGATTTTTTTTAGCATATTCTTCCAGATAAATACCTCCAGCTATACCCACAGGAACTGCTATAACTGCAGTAAGAAATATTATCCACAAAGTCCCACTCCATGCAGTTAGAATTCCGGCTTTTTCAGGAAATCGTGATGGAAATGAACTTAGAAATTGAAAATTTAAACGGGGCAGGCCTTCAATCAGGATATTCAATATAAAGACAGTCAGAAGGAATAATCCAAGGTAGGTACTGATTAATCCAGTATACCGGAAAAGCCGGTCAATGATTTTGGGTGATTTTCTTCTAATCATACTTTTGCTGCAGTTTTCGGTTCATCCAGAAACTAAGATTGTTGAGTAAAAAAGTAAATACAAATAAAGTCATCCCAGCTGCAAAGATTGTCTGATATTCAATGGAATCACGGGGTACATCTCCAAGACTAACCTGTACAATGTAAGTACTTATAGTTTCAATTGGAACCAGAGGATTAAAAGTTAAACGTGGTTGTTGCCCGGCAGCAATGGCTACAATCATGGTTTCTCCTATAGCTCTGGATAAAGCCAGAATAACGGAAGCCGTAATACCGGACGAAGCAGCCGGAACAAGAACCCTGAAAGCTGTTTGAAAACGCGTAGAGCCCATACTGTAAGAGGCTTCTCTAAGTGAAGCCGGCACGGCATGTATGGCATCTTCGCTCATAGACGACACAAATGGAATAATCATAATGCCCATAACAATACCCGGGCTCAGCGCATTAAAGGTGGAAAGTTGAGGTATAATATGTTGTAAAATAGGTGTTACCACTGTCAGGGCAAAAAAACCATATACAACCGTAGGTATAGCCGCCAAAATCTCAAGTAATGGCTTTATCCTGTCACGAAATTTCCTTGATGCATATTCATTCAGGTATACAGCTATGGATAATCCAAGTGGTATGGCAACCAAAACAGCTATCAAAGTGGTTAAAAGTGTACCCGTCAATAATGGTAAAATCCCATAGTGTTTATGAGCAAATAATGGAGTCCATTCTCTATCTGTTAAAAATTCAAACCATGATACCTCTTTGAAAAACTTAACTGATTCTGCAACAAGAATAATCAGGATTCCAAGAGTTATCAAT
>CAYNBC010000237.1:0-3793 GCA_964395255.1 uncultured Sphingobacteriales bacterium
TGCCGCTATTGCAGCAGCTGTAGATAACCAGTCGGATATGCAACAATTTATGTTTCCTCTAACCATTCCACTCATTATTGCTGTTGTTGCCATTCAGATAATCATTGAAGCTCCTGATTCTCCTTTAGCTATATGGCTATCGATAATACCTTTTACTTCTCCTATCATTATGGTAGGAAGAGTTGCCGTTATGGAAGTGCCACCTCTGGAAATTGCTGGTTCCATGGTTTTAATGATTTTATTCATTTTATTTACTGTCTGGCTCAGCGCCAAAATTTACAGGATTGGTATTCTTACTTTTGGAAGTAAAGTTAATTACAAAACCATCTGGAAATGGTTAACTTACAGGTAGATAATTATTTACAAATCCCTGAAAAAGGTTATCGAATTTTTATCACCTTGAATGTAGAAGACGAGATGCCCGTTCCCACACGTATATAGTACATTCCCGGGGAAAAAGTGCTCATCATGATTTTGCATGTATTATTATGACAGGGGATTTCTTCAAGCAATTGACCATCACCGGTGATAAGCTGAACCGTTTTATGAAGAGTACCCGAAATTATCAACATTTCAGAAGTTGGATTGGGATATATTTTGATATGGCTGCTGGAGGGGTATTCAATGGCATAGAAATTATCCATACGAACTATGTTTGAAAGGGCTTTGGTTATCTCGATGGAATTAATTTTCCAGACTTCTTCAATTTGATAGTAACTTATACCGGTATGGGGGTAACGGTAAAAATAAGCTGTGTCATTGTTATGAAAATCAGGAAATTTCAGATAACGATGCAATTTGTCCGGTTGATCTCCTTCCCGTAAATAATAAATCCGGTAGGTTTTAAAACCAGAAGTGGATTTGTTCCATTTAAAGCACCATTGGGCAGAGTCAACATCCTGTTGAACACTTAAATGAATGTTGCTGAACTCATTACTTTCAGAAGATTCTATTTCTTTAAAAGAATATTTTATTCTGTAAAATGATTGTACCTGCGAAGCGTAGGCTGTTGTATCTATTATAATGCTGTCTCTGGAACTATAAATTAAAGAATAAATACCATTTTCATACAATTTAAACAATTGATGAGTCAGGTTTTTAATGGGAAGCTTATCTTTCAGGTAAATTTCTATGTTACCCTGGTTATTAACCTGGATTTTTTCCCATGAAGGGGTTTGGTTTTTCAGTGTTTCGAATAAATAACCTGTACCTGATCCGGAAACATAACCGAAATAAGGATAGTAATAGTTATTTCCTATAACAAAAAAGTCTTCTGATTCGGTTTTGAGGACAGTTGCAGGATGAAAAAGTTCAGGACCGTATGAATAAGCCCATTTCAAATTCAGGTTTTTGTCAATTCTTATCATAAAAAAAGGAGATATCCAGATAGTGGGTGATACAGGCGAATTACCGTAGATAATAAATTCTTCATGGGAAACCGCTATGATTCCTGCAGGGAAAACAGGAAAGCCAAAGGGTTTGTAGCTTTTCACTTTTTCAACCTGACCTTTTTCATTCACAATCATTAATTTGAGCTCATCATGATATTGATATATCTGGCTATGGTCAGAGCCTGCCAGTAAATATTTGTTATCCGGAAGAGGATAAACTGCTCCGCCTCGTAAACCTGCGTTATCCTCATAAACAGCTACAATTTCATTGTTACCATCGAAATCAAGACGGTTCAAAACAGCACTTAGCTTGTTGTTACTTTGCTTATAGGTAACAAAAGAAAGAATTGAAAGTGAATCATGGTCAAATGACATCCAGCCTGAATATTCCGTGGTTGCTCGAGGTAATAACTTGTTCCATAGAATTTTCCCTTGTGAATTGATTTTGGTCAGGTAATAGCTATTGATGTCTGTATATCCCCTTGCCATGGTCAGGCAGTTGACTAAAAAGCTGCTGTCAGGCAAAATAATGATTTCTCTGGGAACATTCAGATTGTAACCATTACGGAATTTTACCGACCATTCTTCGTGGAATGATTTGTCGTATTTTGCAATCAAAGCATCCCAATCATCTCCTGTTAAATAACCTGCCAGAATGTATCCTCCATCTCTGGATTGTTTGATAATAGTAACCTTCCAGTCTTTATGAGGCAGGGAATAAGTTTGAATGATTTCAGCTTTCCTGGATATTTTCCATACAACAGGAAAATAGTAATAACTTGAATCTTTAATTCCGGCCACCATGATATTCCCGTCTTCAAGCAATATTCCCGTATGGAAAACATATCTGGAATGAAGGCTGGAAAGAAGAGTATCGAAATACTGCCCATGACAGGTTGTAGGCTGTATCATCAGGAGAATTGAAACAATCGATAAAAAAAATCTCATTTCCTGATAAATTTGAAAATAAATGCTTCCTTCTGAAAATATAACTGAAGGAAATAAACTCCACTTTCAAGGTCATTAACAGGTAAAGAAAATTTTCCGGAAGGCAGTTTATATTGAGCCCGGGTTTTACCGTTCAAATCAATAATGCTGGCAAGTCCCGACTTATAATTTTGATGGATATTCAATATGTCAACAGCAGGATTTGGATAAATTTTAACATCCCTTTGTATATCTTCTGTGGAATTATAAATGATATGAACAGTGTTGGAATAAGCTGTATATCTAATGTTGTCTTTAAATAAAGCCAGCTTGAGTCGAAACGAATAATTGCCATTTGTAAGATTTTCCACAGTAAAACGGTCAACTTTTTCAGGAATTACAGTTATTTCTTCCCATGGGCCTGTATTTCTTTTCATGTATAAGGTATAATGAGAGCAATATTTATTGCTGGTCAAATAATGTGTCCAGTATAGATTCCACGCAAAGGCATTCCCCCCGGGATGGGCAAAAAGATATACAGGGTTTTCGGGTGGACTGAAAAAAGATGTTAGCCCATCCATAACATATCTAATGAGGTATCCTTTAAAGCTCGAATCAATGGCTGTTGTTGAATCAACAAAATAATTCTGATGCGTAACACCTAAGGATTGAGTGTCGCTTCCATTAATTGCCAGGCATTCAACTGATTTTCCTGTAATGTATGAATACTCGTCAAGGGGAAAAATATGGACATAATTATTTGTATCGAAAGTTAGAAATGCAAAGGAAGGTTGTACATAAGACAGAGTATAAGGTAACCTGCCTGTAAGATTTCCATTTAATTTTGCCAGATATTGCCGGCCATGGTTATATCCGTAAACAATAAGTCCTGAATCAGGTGTGGGAATCAGATCGGTGATATTTTCGCAATTGAGATAAATGGATTTTACTATACTCCCTTGAGCATCAATTTTGAAGATACAGCTCAAACCATACCACCAGCGATAAGGCTGATAAACTTTTGTGGCCAGGTAAAAATAACCATTCATAATGGTAATTGCCTTCGGATACAATTCGAAAAGCCTGCTCTCATGATAGGTTTTAAAGCTGAAACCATTCGACTTGTTTTTAATATAATATTCGCCAAAATTATCAATATGAGAATGGGAGTAATATTCAGTGGAAGACCAGGAAGTAAAATAAAGACTATCCTGATATGCGAGGAGATTTCCCGGCAGGTAAAAAAGTGAAGCTAAAGTGTCGTTAAAGCATTGAATACCTTCACTAAATTTAAAGATTGGCCAGTACGAATATCCCGACCTGTAAAAAAGAAAAAATGTATGATTTGGACCTTCTTTCAATTTTATTCCACGAATATGGGAGTGGTTATCTGCATGAGATGTATCAGCTAAAACAGTCTTTGTATAGCCTTTATCCCCCATGACCATTAAATAGAAAAATACAATATCTAGGCC
>CAYNBC010000237.1:3803-4019 GCA_964395255.1 uncultured Sphingobacteriales bacterium
TAATTATCAAGGAATTGTCCTTTTTGAATAGGTGAACGGTTTTAAAAAGAAGATCTTTGGAGTGAATTATGTTAATGGTGGGCAAAGTATCACCTTTACTGTTCCAGAAGCGAATAATTACTGAGTTGTTTGAATATTGAACAGAGGAAATGGTTCCCTGGGTATCAACATTGAATTCAATATTTTTATAAAATAGAGGGTAGTCAACATATATAC
>CAYNBC010000238.1:0-4014 GCA_964395255.1 uncultured Sphingobacteriales bacterium
GGTAAAAAGGATTAGTCTGGCCATAAATGTTTAACCAACCCGAAAAGAATATACATATGATAATGGCGTAATTAATTTTCATTACTCAAATGTCTCTGATAGTCATTGATTAAGGCATTGTATAGCATGGATGCAACAATATTGGCTCCTCGTGGTGTGAAATGGGTAAAGTCTTTGTTGGCTAAAGGAGGATTGGCGAAGACCCAGGAAGGCATGGAATTTTTACCTCCCATAGCCAGATACAAATCCCAGAAAGCACAATGAGCACGAAATGCTGCCTTTTTCATGGCATCCCGGATCAATTCAATATTAGGATACGATTCATAATAAGTACCCGAGGGATTTTTCCTTGCAACATCCGAAACACCCACCACTAGAATGTCAATCTCAGGATTATGGCTTTTTAAAGCAGCAAGATTAGAATATAGCCAGTTTTCATAATAACGGTAATTTTTAACCACATTGGGAACTACATTAACACCGAATTCAAAGATTAAAAGTTTGACATTCAGAAAACGGTACATTCTGGAAAGAAAATCAAGGTTTGTTTTAGTAAAATCAAGTCCTGCGCTCCCTCTCAAAGGGACATTATCTACAGCAACACCCTGGCTTTTATCCAGGGCGAGGGCATAAATGTCAGGGCTTTGAACACCTTCAAATACCATTTTGATTTTCTCCGGAGTATGCTCGAAATTGAGTATCATGGCTGTAGCCCTGTCCAGTGCGGGGATGGTGTCGGTTTCCAATAGTTCATCATCATTTTTGTAAAACCGGATAATGAAAGGTGCAGGATTATACCCGTAAAAAATTTTCAATTGGTTATAAGACCTTGCCGAAGTATAAGCCAGTCTGGAATTTTGGAGAATAATCTCTGCCCTGTGAAGAGTTGTATCGGTAAATGAAGAATCAGGGTAAGGTGTAAAACGGCAAAAACTTAGTAATGCTCCGTATTTTTTATGATTTATTGGTTGTTCGTCATGGTTTAAAATACTGAATCTTAACCAATTGCTTGAATATTCTTTTTTTACAGTTATCGTGGGGGCCACATCAACCACAGGAAAAAGACCGGGGCCACCTCCTCCGAAATGCATCTGGAGTTTGTTCCTCAGTCCTGAACTGACACGGTCTCCTTCTATCTGGGAATCCCCGTAATGTATGATGCGAATCAATTGATGGTTTTCTGAAAGCTTCGACAATGCCTCAAAAAAATGATTCAAAGCATCGGGATGGTCGGGTGGATATTCTATTGGTTGCAGATGCTGGATAAGTTGATGGGAATTGGCTCTGATTGTGTCATGATGAGCTGTTTTTTTTGATGTAATTTTATGGGAAGGAGGAGAAGAAATTTCAAGTGAAGAATCAGCATAGGTGATAATTTCAGAAATATCAGCATATTCGGGTTTCTGGCTGAAAAGTAAACTACTGATATCCGGTATTTTTATAAGCACTCCCCCGGGAAGTTGATAACTCTTGCCTTTATTCAGGTAGGAGAGTAGCACTAGAGCAAGGAAGAGGCTGATGTAAAAAAGGAAGATTTTTCCTGGTTTCATAATGGTGATTATGATTATTTCACAGGTATTTTGATTTTTTGTCCGGGTCTCAGATTTCTGGGGTCGTTAATTCCGTTGGCTTTGAGAATATCATCCGGTGATACGCCCGGGTATTTCCGTGCAATAATCCAGGGATTGTCTCCTCTTTGAACTTTATAATAAATATACTTTCCTGAAAAGTTTTGTTTTTCAGGAGTTGAAGTGGATGGATGAGAACCTGTATCTACACCGGCCATAATTTGTTTTTCCTCAAATGACATGTTATTGATCCGTTTATAATGGCTAACCTTGTTTTTGGGTACATAAATCAACAACTTTTGTCCGGCCCTTATCAGATTGCTTCTCAGGTTATTCCAGTATCTTAAATCACTGATATTGACATCAAACCATTGTGCAATATAACCCAGATTGTCTCCGCTTTTTACAGTATAATAAATGGCTACCTGATTGCTGGCGGGCATGGGAGGCGAAAACGAACGATTGGTTCTTGAAGGAGGCGGGGCTGCTAAATATTTTTGAGGATTAAAAAAGATAGAATCTTTGTAATGGTAAATGCTATCTTCCCATTCAATAAATTGGGTTGCAAGATGAGCGGGTAAACGTAAGGGGTAGCTTTTTTCACGGGCTGGAATAATATCCAGACGGTACTGGGTATTCATATCTCTTAATAAATCCAGTTCAATTCCCAACACTTCAGATACCTGCTTAAGATGCAGGGGTTTATTTACCATTACGGTATCTGTAAAATCAGGGATATCGATACGGGCAGGCACAAGATTGTGCTCTTTATAATAATGCATAAAATAAACAGTAGCAATGAAAGAAGGAACATAACCCCGGGTTTCGCGGGGAAGATAGTAGTAAATATCCCAGAAATTGGTTTTGCCATGAGCTCTGCGAATGGCTTTATTGACATTGCCCGGCCCACAGTTGTAAGCAGCAAGGGCAAGTGTCCAATCTCCATACAACTGATAAAGGTCTTTTAAAAAATATGCCGCAGCATAGGTGGATTTTACCGGGTCGCGTCTTTCATCTACAAAGGAATTGATTTCCAACCCATAAAGGCGTGCTGTGGTGTACATAAATTGCCATAAACCTGTGGCGCCCGCACGAGAAATTGCACGGGGATTCAATGCCGATTCTATGATGGGGAGATACTTAAACTCTAAGGGAAGCTGTTCGCGGTCAAGTATGGATTCGAAAATAGGTAAATAATAATTGGACAATCCCAGTATAAGCTCGACCAGTTCCCTTCTTTGATGGGTGTATAATTTTATAAAGGCTTTTACTTTGTCGTTGTAAGGCAAATCAATGACGCTCACTATTTTTTTTAAGCGTTCAATGTACACACTATCGGCAAATTCAGGAATATGGCTGGTATCTATGTTTTTACCAGGTTTTAGTTTAAGTTTTTCGGCATGTTTTACATACCATAGGTGTGTGAGGCTATCCAGATTTCTTAAAAAATTATCTTCTACAAATTTAAAATCATTTAACTTAAGCGTATCAGGCTTAGTAAGATAGGTTTTTGTTTCCGCTGATAAAGTTGAAAAACAGACGGAACCCAGGACAATCAGGTAAAAGAGTTTTCTTTTCATAACCGCAAAGAAAAGAAATTATTCAGGGAAAAAACGATTAAAAAATAAACGGTTCAGGCAATTAATTTGAATCCTTTGCCATGAATATTTATAATTTCTACATTTGGGTCGTTTTTGAGCAATTTTCGAAGTTTTGTTATATAAACATCCATGCTTCTTCCGGCAAAATAATCGTCATTCTGCCAGACTTTGTTAAGGATGAAACTTCTTTCAATCAATTGATTTTTATATCTGCAAAGCATCAGGAGAAGGTCGTTTTCCTTACCACTTAATTTATATTCTTCATTTTTAAATTTCAGAATTTGTCTATCAGGGTAAAAGGTATATTCCCCAATCTCATAATGGTCACCTTTAAGATTGGCTACGCCAATTCTTTTCAAAATATTATTGATACGCAACAGGAGTTCTTCCATATGAAATGGTTTTCGGATATAATCGTCAGCACCCAGTTTCAATCCTTTAATGACATCATCTTTCATCGAGCGTACGGTAAGAAAAATAATGGGGATGTTTTCGTTAAGTTTTCTGATTTCTTCTGCTAGTGTAAATCCATCCATTTTGGGCATCATGACATCCAGAATGCATAAATCGAAAAAGTTTTTTCGGAACAAATCGAGTGCTCTGGTTCCATTTTCGGCAAGGGTAACATCAAAATCTCTGGACGAGAGAAATTCTTTGGTTATATATCCCAGATTGGGGTCATCTTCAGCCAGTAAAATTTTATATTTCATTTTACACTTTTTATTTTTCCATTAAAGGTATCGAAATGATAAACTTGCTTCCTTTGCCCGGTTCACTTTCCACATGAATTTCTCCATGATGCAAAGTGATAACATTTTTTACATAAAACAATCCCAGACCAAATC
>CAYNBC010000239.1:0-3995 GCA_964395255.1 uncultured Sphingobacteriales bacterium
TGTAAATATCCACCCCCTGGTTATAATAAATAGTACCAATTTTACTGTTCAATGCAAACAATAATTCAGGGTCATCTGTTTTTTCAAGTGAAAGTTTATACTGCTCGATGGCTTTATTCATATATTCTTTAGATGCAGCAGCATGATCTATCTTATCATCAGAAGGTAAATCTACATTCCAGGAAACAAGCTTATTGTCAACAAAATCTAGTGTTTTGTTTAAATAATAAATTCTTTCTTTTTTCTTTCCGTTTTCTTCAATTATTTCGGTTTTGGTGGGATCTCCAAACTGCAATAAAATTTCATTTTTATCCATGTCCTTTTTCAGCGCTTTTCCTGTAAGTTCACTTTGAATATAGTGTTGCTGGCTTAATGCATAATATGTTTCACCCAGGGTAATATAAAGGTCAACATTGTTTGGATCTTCTTTAATAGCATCCTGTACTTTGGAAATTAACTCATTCAATTTACCAGCAGCCTGATAAATCAGTAGCTCACGAATGTTTAAATTTTTCAAATCATCACCTTGCAGATATTTTTTTCCAGCTTCAATAACTTTCAAAGCACTGGCAGTATCCCCTTCACTCAATTTGATGTCAATCAAACCCGCATAAGGAGGAATTTTAGGGTATTTCAGCGAAATTAATTTGCTGTAATACTGGCTTGCAATATCATTTTTACCTACCTGCTGGGCGGCTATACCGGCATACAGATAAACATTTCTGGGGTCAATTCCGTTATCATAGAGGGTTTTGTTTACAAGTTGAGCCCATTCCCCCATCATTTCCATGGCTTCCATGTAGTTTTGAAATTTGGATAAAGCCATTTCAAAATCCTCATTGCTTTCGTTTTGAATGCCTTTGTTATAATACTCTACACCTTGATTAAAGAATAAAGTTGCCAGATCAATAAGAATTTTGTCGTTTTTGTCTTCAAATTTTTTCTTGGTGTCAAATTTATTGGAGTTTTTCACTGATTCAAATGACTGTTCAACAGCGTCAGGATATTTGGCTTTAAGCTCATCGTTCAGTGCAATGTCATGATAAATGATAGCCCTGAAGTGCCAGGTTTTCGGGTCTTCTTTGGTACTTTCATGTTGAATGGCTTCATTGATGGCTTCTTCAGCCTTTTCATATTGTTTTTCTTTCAGATAATTCCAGGCGGTTGTTCTTTTGGAAGGTTGTGCCCATAAAACACCCACTCCCAACACCAAAACGCCAAAGATTAAAATTGTATTTTTTAAAGTTTTCATGATAACATTAGTTTAATGATTAGTAAATTTATTTATCCAGATTTCCATTATTTTCACCGTTTTCAGGTATTACCCGGCATACAGAAGCTATTTCATCATCATCATTCAGGCGGATTAATTTTACACCCTGTGTGGACCTTCCCATTGTCCTTACTTCGTTTACTTTTAACCGGATAGTAATGCCTGATTTGTTGATTATCATAAGCTCCTGGTCATCTTTTACACTACCAATGGCAATTAACTTGCCAGTTTTTTCCGTAATTTTAACGGTTCTTACTCCTTTACCACCACGATTGGTAAGCCGGTAATCTTCGACAGAAGACCTCTTGCCGTATCCTTTTTCGGTAACAACCATTACGGTAGAATCTGGTTCGTTGATAACCACCATACCGATAACCGCATCATCAGGATGGTCAGAGTCGAGTTTAATACCTCTAACCCCTGTTGTATTTCTGCCCATAGGCCTAACCGTGTTTTCTTTGAATCGAATGGCCTGACCATATCTTGTACCGAGAATAATTTCACTTTTGCCATTGGTGAGCATGGCTTCGATAAGCTCATCATTTTCAGCAATATTGATGGCAATTATACCGCCTTGCCTTGGACGAGAATAAGCTTCCAGGGGTGTTTTTTTAATCAGGCCATTCTTTGTGGCAAAAACTATAAAGGAATTGTTGATATATTCCACATCATCCAGGTCATCGACAGCAACATAAGCTTTGATTTTTTCCCCTGGATCGAGCTGAATAAGATTTTGCACAGCCCTGCCACGTGTATGTTTTTCACCTTCAGGAATTTCATAAACATTTAACCAATAGCATTTTCCTTTATTGGTAAAAAACAGGAGGTAGTTATGAGTTTTAGATACGAAAATATATTCAATAAAATCATCTTCCCGGGAAGAAGCGCCACGGGCACCTCGCCCTCCCCTGCTTTGCAGTCTGTAATCTGCCAATGGCGTTCTTTTAATATAGCCTGCATGGCTAATGGTTATGACCACATCTTCGTTAGGTATGATATCCTTAATGTTGATATCCTCTGCACTATGGACAATCTGGGTTCGTCTTTCGTCACCGTACTTTTGTTTTATGTCCAGCAGCTCTTCTTTGATAATTTCGTAACGGAGTGATTCGTTATTGAGAATCTCTTTTAAGCGGGCAATGGTTTGTTTGAGTTCTTCGTATTCTGCTTTGAGTTTGTCGATTTCAAGGCCGGTAAGCTTTTGCAGACGCATATCCAGTATTGCCTTAGCCTGCACTTCGCTTAAATTGAACTCTTGCATCAATCCTTCTCTGGCTTCATCGGGGGTTTTGGATGCTCTTATCAGGGCAATGACTTCGTCTATATGGTCAACAGCAATGATTAAACCTTCGAGAATGTGGGCTCTTTTTTCAGCTTCATTCAATTCATAACGCGTTCTTCTGACGACTACTTCATGCCTGTGGTCTACATAGTATTTGATGAGTTCTTTAAGGTTTAGATTTCGGGGACGCTTATTCACCAGCGCAATCGTATTGACTGAAAATGTGCTTTGAAGGGGTGTAAATTTGTAGAGATTATTTAAAACCACCTGTGGGTTGGCATCTTTCTTCAGTTCATAAACCACTCTATATCCTTCCCTGTCGGATTCATCCCTTATATCTGAAATTCCTTCAATCACTTTTTCTTCAACCAATTCTGCTGTTTTGGCAATCATGGCTGCTTTGTTAACCAGATAAGGTATTTCGGTTACAATGATTTGAGAGCCATGAGATGTTTCTTCAATTTCAGCCTTTCCCCGGATAACAATTCGACCGCGTCCTGTTTTAAAAGCATCCAGAACGCCATCGTAGCCATAAATAATGCCCCCTGTAGGAAAATCAGGGCCTTTAATAAAGGCTAATAAATCTTCCACTTCAGCGTCACGGTGATCGATGTAATAAATAATACCATCAATAACTTCGCTCAGATTGTGTGGAGGGATGTTGGTAGCCATTCCTACGGCAATTCCTGAAGCGCCATTGATAAGTAGATGCGGTATTTTGGCGGGTAATACCGTAGGTTCCTGCAGGGAGTCGTCAAAGTTGGGTTGAAAATCAACCGTATCTTTGTCAATATCCACCAATAATTCTTCGGCAATTTTCATCAATCTGGCTTCCGTATAACGCATAGCTGCGGGACTGTCGCCATCGATGGAGCCAAAGTTACCCTGCCCTTCTACAAGCGGATAACGCATGGACCATGGCTGAGCCATCCTGACCATCGTATCATATACCGAAGAATCTCCATGGGGATGATATTTACCGAGTACCTCCCCTACTATTCTTGCAGATTTTTTATAAGGTCTATTGTGCAATAAACCAAGTTCACGCATCCCGTATAATACCCTTCGATGGACAGGTTTGAGTCCATCCCTTACATCAGGCAAGGCACGGGATACTATCACCGACATCGAATAATCGATGTAGGCGGATTTCATGTGGTCTTCAACGTTTATCTGGATAATTTTTCCCTGGGTCTGTTCTTCCATAGAATTGTTGTTATGGCTTCATTGAAAATGCTTTATCAGGTGGCAAAAATAATAATAATCTTGCCATTAAATTCTATTAAAGCCGCCTTTTTATTCACAAATAGAAATAAAATGGTACTTCCGGATTTAATTGAAAATCAAAAGAAAACAAAATTCTTCACAAAATATTAAACACTGTATTTCCCTCACCGCCCTGGTCTTCGTTTTCATACCTGATATCGCGAATGAAATCGT
>CAYNBC010000240.1:0-3976 GCA_964395255.1 uncultured Sphingobacteriales bacterium
CCTCACTTCCATCATCCGTCATGATGCCTTCAGAGAAAAACTCCCTTAATGAAAAGATACCAAAATCAGTCTGGACATATTTACTGCTCACCACACGGGAAACGGTAGAAATATCCATATTGATTCTCTCAGCAATGTCTTTCAATATCATGGGTTTAAGCTTGGTAAAATCACCGGTGGAAAAGAACTCCTTTTGAAGTTCAACAATGGTGCTCATCGTCATGAGGAGGGTTTGCTGTCTTTGCCGTATGGCTTCAATAAACCACTTGGCGTTATCGAGTTTTTGTTTGATAAACTGCATCTCTTCGCGCATTTTTTTGTCTTTCTTTTTCTGCGCATTGAAGGCTTCCAGTTTTTCCCTGAAGCTTTTATTAATCCTCAGGTTGGGAGCATTGAAAGAATTCAAACTGATATCGAACTCTCCATCTTCGGTCTGAGTGACAATGAAGTCGGGAGTAATGTATTGTGTTTTAATATTTATCTGGGACTCACCGGGTTTGGGATTTAATTTGGTAATGATATCTATCACTTCTTTGAGCTGGTCTTTATCGATATCCAGGCTTTTCATCAGCTTGTCGTAATGCTTGTTTGCCAGTTCTTTGAGGTGGTGTTTTACCACTTTGATAGCAAGAAGAATGTTTTTATCGTCTTTTTTTTCTTCAAGTTTTTGTTCAAGTTGAATGAGCAGGCATTCCCTCAGGTCCCGGGCCGCAATGCCGGGCGGGTCCAGGGTTTGTATCATTTTGAGCACTTTCTCCAGTTCTTCTTCTGTTGTCTGGATGTTGTTGATAAAAGCCATGTCGTAGGCAATACTTTTAAGAGGCCGTCTCAGATATCCGTCCTCTTCAATCATTCCAATCAGATGGTGAGCCAGTGTTTTTTCCCGTTCTGTGATATTGAGGGAATTAACCTGATCCATTAACTGGTCGTACAGGGTTTTATAATGGGCGATGGGAATTTCTTTTCTTTCCTCGTCTTCAAAATATTGAGGTGTATAGGTTTGATAATTGTCTTCATCCTGTAAATATTCCGAGATATCGTCTGCCGGTTCCTGGGGGCTTTCCAGGGATTCAGCATCCAGCGTGATGTCTTCAATATCGGTATCGTCTCCTTCTACCTGTTCTTCGGGCGTTTCAGGGATAGCTTCATCGGATGCTTTTTCCAGTGCGGCATTCTCAGCCAGTTCTTCTTCTACTTTGTTGATAATTTCAGAAGTATTTAATTGTAAAAGTTGTACAAACTGTATTTGCTGTGGTGACAGTTTCTGAAGTAGCTTCTGGTTTAAAGTTTGTTTTAACATAAACCTTTAATTCCTGTTCTCAAATTTATGAAAGAAAATTGTAAGACAAAAATAAGCTTAAATTCGCAAAAAAAAGTAAGATGAGGTTAATTGACAGAGAGACGGTTTATATACGTGATTTGAAGAAATATATAAATCAGGAAATTAGTTTGCAGGGTTGGCTGCAAAACAAAAGAAGCGGAAAAGGTATTTTGTTTTTAATCGTCAGGGATGGAAGTGGTTTTGTTCAGTGTGTTTTTACAGAAGATGAAAACAATAAAGAATTATTCGATAGAGTCAAAGGACTGGGGCTTGAAACATCGCTGTGGTTAAAAGGCAGGGTGGTAGAGGATGAAAGGCAGTTTGGGGGTGTTGAAATACATGTATCGGATATAAAAATTTATCAGGAAGTCCATGATTATGTTATTACCAAAAAAGAACACGGCATAGATTTTTTAATGGATAACCGCCACTTATGGCTTCGTTCAAGAAGGCAATGGGCTATTATGAGGGTGAGGAATACCATTATTTTTTCCATTCATAAGTTTTTTCAGGAACGGGGTTTTGTGCAGATGGATTCACCTATTTTTACAGGTAATGCTGTTGAAGGAACAAGTACATTGTTTGAAACCCAGTTTTTTGATAAACCTGCCTATCTTTCCCAGTCAGGACAGCTCTATGGTGAAGCAATGGCTATGGCTCAGGGTTTGATTTATACATTTGGACCCACCTTCCGGGCCGAAAAGTCAAAAACACGAAGGCATCTTTCGGAATTCTGGATGATTGAGCCTGAAATGGCTTTTTATGACAATGATAAAAATATGGATTTAATCGAGGAATTTATCCGTTATCTGGTCCTTGAAGTGCTGGAAAAAAATAAGCTGGAGCTGGAATTGCTGGAAAGGGATACTTCCGTTCTGGAGCAAATTGTCAAACCCTTCCCAAGGCTGAGTTATGATGAAGCTGTGAGTATTTTACGAGGAGAAAAAGAAGTTAATGGAAAAACAACCATTGGATTGCTGGAAAGTGATTTGAATACCGTTGCTCAGGAAATTTCCTCACTTGAGAATGAAATTGAAGAAACACAGAAATTACTGGATAAAGGTGGCATGAAAAAAGGTAAAGTGGCCTGGTATGAAGAAAAAAACAGAAGAGCCAGGGTGAAGCTTCGCGAGTTGCAAGAATATTTGAGAAATATTCCCCAATGGCTTGAATCTGCCAGAAATTTTAAATATGGAAATGATTTTGGTGGCTCGGACGAAACAGTATTAACCAGGCTGTTTGATACGCCTATCATGGTTTACAACTGGCCTAAAGAAGCCAAAGCATTTTATATGAAAGAAGTAGAAGATAATCCTAATCTGGTGAAAGGTGTGGATGTTCTGGCACCCGAGGGTTATGGAGAAATAGTAGGAGGGGGAGAGCGGGAAACCGACCTGAATAAACTCATCGATTCCATTCACAAACACAAGTTGCCCATGGAAGCATTTGAGTGGTATCTGGATTTAAGGCGATATGGTACAGTACCTCATGCAGGATTTGGTCTGGGGCTGGAAAGATTTGTTTCCTGGATGTGTAAGATTCAGCATGTGAGGGAAAGCATACCATTCCCAAGGATGATGGGCACTTTGTTCCCCTGATATTTAATTTTATTCAATACTGCATATTAAACCTGCCCGTTCCAATAGCTTGTGGTATTCAAGCAATTGTTCAAAACGGGCAATTTTAAGAGTAGATTTTCCTTTCAGGTGGGCTATCAATGCCAGCTGCTCCGACTGAAATGTGTCATAATTTAAAATCCGGGTCAGGTGTTCGATGACTTCTTCAAAGGAGTGAATATCATCATTGTGGAGGATGAGTTTATATTTTTTTTGCGGGTCTGAAGATGGATTGGATTTGAAAAAATCGTTCTTATGTTTCATCAGTCATTTATTTTTTTCTGAAGCTTAGTTTGTTTTCCGTTCCCTGAATGATTCTTTTGATATTGGAAAAATGCTTGTATACAACCAGAATGAAAATCATGAGGGAAAAAGCGAAGTAATAGGGGTCGGAAGGATAGAAATAAAAAGAGAATAAAAATGGCAATGAAAAAGCACCCAACACCGAACCTGCTGAAACCATACGGGTAACTATAACAAACAAAAGGAAAACAGCCAGGCAAATAAGAAGTGCATAGGGATTAACAGCCAGTAATACTCCGCTTGTTGTTGCCACACCTTTTCCACCTCTGAATCCGGCAAATATGGGAAAAATATGTCCGATGACGGCCAATATGCCATAAATTAAAGGTATATAAGGCCATTGGGAAATTAATGCCTCAGGGAGAAATAAGTAAAGCTTCACGGCAAAATATCCTTTCAGAATATCCAATATCAGAACCGGCAAAGCCACTTTCCACCCCAATACTCTCAGGGTGTTGGTAGCACCGGCATTTCCACTTCCATGATTACGGATGTCTATTTGAAAAAATATTTTGCCAATCCAGTAGGAAGTAGGTATTGAACCCAGTAAATATGCTATTAAAGCTAATAGAATGTGCATCATCAGTATAATTTTACTTCTTTACGGAATCTCATCAAATCACGAGTTGACCCCTGTTTAATACGGTATTTGGGTTTTGAATTTTTGGAAGCTGTAGACACAACCAATTCATTGAAGTCGGGATCGGAGGATAACACATTGAATATACCATAGGCA
>CAYNBC010000241.1:0-3967 GCA_964395255.1 uncultured Sphingobacteriales bacterium
TTTGAGGAAAATTTTTTTATCCTTTTGATTTCGCCAGCGCGCATAACCTATAAAGAAAATAAATCCTGAAATGGCTAAAAGTCCACTAATTCGGAAAAAAGGTGAATTGAGCAGGTATAATAAAACGGTCAGGAGGGAAAGAATTATTGTTAAAATGCCCGGAGAATAAATGATTAATTTCTTTTTCAATTTACATTGGATTTAATTGAAAATCATGGATTGGCATTGTTATTTTGTTGTTCTGCTTTGAGTCTTCGCTTACGAATCTTTTTTATTCTTCGGCTACGATTATACTTTCTTATCCATCCGGCATTTACCGATTGCCATATTCTTTCATGGAGATAGTAAAGAATCAATTTAACCACAAGGTCAATAGTAGCAACCGAGCCGGCAAAGTAAAAAGCCTTGTTGATAGCTTTGGCTTTGGCTGCCTGGCGCAGGGCTTCTTTAACGGATTCGTCCATGATTTCTTTGGGTATATTGGCCTTTTCACTACTCAAAATCATAAAGTAAGTGACCAGAAAAGTAGTACCTGAGGCCAGTATTCTCCAGGTCAAAGACTTGACAATGGAGCGCCAGTGAGATTCTTTGTAAGGGTGAACAGTTGTTTTTCTTTCAACCATAAGAATTCAAAAATAGAAAAAATTGAATTAATAGGTTTTGTCTGAATGTTTTATAATCGAAAGAAATAGATTGAAAAGCATAATTTATCGTTAATTTTGTTAGTAAACTTGAATAACGCAACCTGAAAGAAAATTAACCATCTAAACAAACGGGCCATGAAGCCGGACAATGAGGAGAATCTTTCGGAAATTATTCAGCAGTGCAAGAAAGGGAACCGTAAGGCTCAGGCCTGGATTTATCATCGTTTCGCACCTGTAATGTTTGGAATAAGTTTATATTACTCGAAAGACCGCACCGAAGCTGAAGATATTCTTCACGATGGTTTTATTAAAGTTTTTAAAAATATTCATCAGTTTGAAGGTAAAGGTTCTTTTGAAGGATGGATTAAACGAATTATCATCAATACAGCCCTTGAAAGGTTAAGAAAACAAAATATTTTAAACCCTGTTGAAGATTTTTCCGAATTTACAGATATTCCTGATGAAGAACTTCCTGAAGATGATATTCCTCTGGAAGAGTTAATTGAAATGATTCAGTCATTGACACCGCAATACAGGGCTGTATTTAATCTTTATGTTCTAGAAGGTATGTCGCATAAAGAAATCAGTAAATTATTGGGAATTTCGGAAGGGACATTGGGCTAGAAAAAGAGGAACTCAAAATAGAAACAAAAAATATCAAAAAAATATCCGAACTATAAAAAGAAAGTAAAAAGAACATTGAATGGTTAAAAGATACAAAATAGATGATTATTTTAAAAAAAGATTGAAAGGAGTAGAAGTTACGCCTCCTCCTCATATCTGGGAGAATATAAATGCGCAGCTTGGATATGAAGTAGCTTTTAAAAGAAAAGCTATCATGTGGGCAGCTGCTGCTTCCATTGCAGTTATTTTTGCTTTTCTTGCAGGTTTTTTTGCTTCATCCTTTATCCATGAGGAAAAATTAACCACTAATAACCGGAACACACTTACCCAACCCACTTTGAAAAAATCAGTTCAGGAAATTGATTTACCAGATGCTCAAATCCCAGAGAATGCTAAAGTAAAGTCAAATGCTTCCGGGATAATACAAAGTAATGCAACAAATATAAAAGCATCAGTTGTAAATCCCCCCCAGCAAGTCATCGCCTTTAATACTGAACGACAAAATCCCGTCATAGAGAAAATGAATTTTATTCCCTCTAGGAGAATTAATATTCAGTTGTCCGGAAAATATTATCTCACATATGCTGCACCCATTCTTAATCCCGATGTTCATCAAATACTAACAAACAAGGAAGATAAGGATAGATGGAAAATACTGAGTACAGTAAGCCCTGCTTTATCTTACAGGTTTTCACAAGCATATAGCCCACTTGACAATGCAGAAGCATCACTGGTTACTACTTCGGATAATTACAGTCCATCTCTTGTTCAGAACAAAGAATATCCAATTCTGGCTTATAATTCCAATACACATGTCAGTTATGCATTGACCAGCAAACTTAATTTAAGAAGTGGATTTACTTATTCTGTAAAAGGGATACGTACGGCTGACATTTTTTATAATACCACCAATAAAAGAAATTCTGTTGGTTTTTCCATCATTAATTCTACAGCCGGACCTGTGATTTCGAAAAAAAACACGGAACAAAATATTCAGGAACTGATAAAAACAAGGTCCTCGGTGCTGGGTGTTGAAAACGATGGGGCTTTGTTTTATTATTCTTCCTATACACTGGAGCAGAGGTTTTCATATATCGAAGTTCCCTTTATCCTGGAATATACTTTTCTGGATAAAAAAATAGATTTGTCAGTCAATGGTGGAATTATTCCGGCTATTATGATAGGGAACAATGCATACCTAAGAGATGAAACCCAAAAAATACCGATAGGATATACCCAGGGTATGTCAACAGTCAGTACGGAGATTGCATTGGGCTTTTCCACTGAAGTTCAACTTTTAAAAAATCTTTACTGGATAGCCAATCCCTTATTTAAAAGTTTTTTGAAGAGCCCTAACAATCAATCAGGGTACGGTTCACTACCCTATAGTGTAGAAATTGCTACCGGTCTGGTTTTTAGTTTTTAGTGACGAAAAAAGGGTTTTGCATGGCATTTGCAAAAGGCGGGCAAAACATTTGCTATGCTTGGATTAAGTTTTAAAGAAATATTTTCCGTTAGCCTTGTACTTTTTGCTGTTATTGACATTCTGGGTTCCATACCTATCATTCTGGATTTGAAAGAAAAAAACGGCAATATCCGTGCAGGCCAGGCAACCATTACTGCAGGTATTTTGATGATTTTATTTCTTTTCCTGGGAGAATCCATTTTGAAGTTATTTGGAGTGGATATCAGTTCTTTTGCACTGGCTGGCTCATTTGTTATATTTATTCTGGCTCTTGAAATGGTACTGGGTGTAACTATTTTTAAACCTGAAAACGATAACGGTAGTTCCTCTTCCATTGTTCCTCTTGCATTTCCGCTTATTGCAGGGGCAGGTACCCTGACAACAATTCTATCCATCCGTGCCGAATATGAATTGCAAAATATTTTTATAGGGATAATAATTAACCTTGGTTTTGTTTATTATGTTCTGAGAATTACTCCCTGGATTCAAGATAAACTGGGAAAAGGGGGGACCAATGTCCTAAGAAAAATTTTTGGAATTATATTGATGGCAATCGCTATCAAACTATTCAGGTCCAATCTGTTTGTTTGATTATACACTAAGGATAGTTTTTTCCTTTGCTTTCAGAATATCATCTATTTTTTTGATATAATCGTTGGTTAAATCCTGGACCTTACTTTCGGCATTTTTGCATTCATCTTCGGAAACCCCGTTTTTTTGACATTTTTTAATTTCTTCATTGGCTTTTTTGCGAATATTCCGGATGGCAACGCGGTTGTTCTCGGCTTCCTGAGAAATATATTTTACAAGTTGTTTTCTTCTTTCCTCAGTCAAAGGTGGAATATTGATTCGTATAACCTCACCATCATTCATGGGGTTAAATCCCAGATTAGCTGCCTGAATGGCCTTTTCAATCTGGTTGATAATAGTTTTATCCCAGGGCTGGATAACAATTGTTTTAGGGTCAGGAGTATTTACAGATGCTACCTGATTTAAGGGCGTATTGCTGCCATAATAACTGATAACAATATCGCTAACCAGCTGAGGACTGGCTTTGCCAGCATGCATTTTTCCCAATGTTTCGGAATAATGTTTCAGGGTTTTTTCCATGCTGTCCCTGGCATCCTCCAGAATCAGTTCAAGTTCTTCGTGCATAGCATCTATTTTAGGTCTGCGAACTTAACAAAAAATTCTATTTCTTTTATCATTTCTGCTTATTGAACTGTGTTTGTTT
>CAYNBC010000242.1:0-3934 GCA_964395255.1 uncultured Sphingobacteriales bacterium
TCTTTCCTTTCCCTTAAAGGTGGTATTTTAATGGGAAATACATTCAAACGGTAAAACAGGTCTTTCCGGAAATTACCTTTTTTAACCTCTTCTTCAAGGTCTCTGTTGGTAGCTGCGATGACTCTTACATCCACTTTTATCGACTTATGGCTTCCCAACCGTTCAAACTCACCGTCCTGAAGTACTCTCAGAAGTTTGGGTTGAAGTTCCAGGGGCAACTCCCCTATTTCATCCAGAAAGATGGTGCCACCGTCAGCCACTTCAAAACGACCAATTTTGCGCTGATAGGCACCGGTAAAGGCACCTCTTTCATTACCAAAAAGTTCACTTTCAATAAGTTCTACAGGCAATGCAGCACAATTTACTTTGACAAGGGGATGGTCTTTTCGAGGGCTGATAGCATGTATGGCCCGCGCCAATAGTTCTTTTCCTGTTCCTGTTTCACCCAATAATAAGACCGTGCTGTTGGTTTCAGCTACCTGTTCAATTTCACGAAGTATTTTTTTGATTTTAGGTGAGTCAGAAATAATGGTTGTAAAGTCGTGGCTCAGTTTGATTTCTTCCTGTAAATAAATATTCTCAAATTCAAGTTTTTTCTTCAGGTTGTTTATTTCTTCCAGTTGTTCTTCAATTTTGGTAAATGCTTTTACCTTTTCGGTGATATCGTTGGCAAAAGCTATGAAGTATTCTTTATTGTCATATTCGACATAAGTAAATCGGATTTCAACCGGTATTGTTTTTTTCCTTTTGTTCAAAAGGTAAGTTTCGCAACGAAAGTATTTATTACGGATAAATTCTTTCCAGAATTGGTCCCATGGTTTGTCAATCATATCCGGAAAAATGAGAAATATATTTTTATTCACGATTTGTTCTCTGCTGTAGCCTGAAACTTTGCAAAGCATATCATTGACGCGGATAAAGCTGGCATTTTCATCAGCCAGGAATATAAGCTCATTAGCACTGTCAATGGCTACATGGGAAAGGGTTCTGTCTTTTACTGATTCAAGTAATTCCTGATTCAAATCCATGATTTTTTGCTCTATGGCTTTTCTTTTGGTGATGTCCCGTGCCGTAGCCAGTAAATAATTGTTATCCTGAAAAGATATATAAGAAACATTGGTTTCCAGGTAGATCACTGAACCTTTTCCGTTAATAATACGGATTTCCATTTCATCAGGAATATTTTTGCCATTTCTAAGTATTTTGTCAATTTTCCGAAAAACTTTTAAGTCATGGGGATGAATTAATTCAACAACATCCATTGAATATAATTGCTCTTCACTGTAGTCCAGCAACCTCAAAGCCCGGGGATTGGCATATTGAATCTTATTTTTAAATACAATGAAAAAAGCATCATGGGCATTTTCAACCATCTGGCGGTATTTATCATTTTCCTCCACCAGCTTTGAAATTTCATTTTGTTCTTCCGTGACATCATTGAAAAAAATCAAATCGCATACATGATTGTTAAAATGGATTTTCTGAGAGCTCAATCCCATCCATCGATAGTTATCAGGTGTTTTCACTCTCAGGCGCTGAAAATAACCTGTTTCTTCCCTGCTTTGCTTATTCAGCCATTCTGAAAATCTGTATCTGTCATCTGGATGAATAATGTGTTTTATATTTTTTACATCCTTATTATTAATGTTTGTTATCCTCTGAAATACATCATTGGAAAAAAGAATTTGATTCTGAAAAACGATAACAAATGGCAAAGGAATGCCGCTGACTATGTTTCTGTTGTTCACCTCGCTAATACCCACCTGCATAATCTGGTTAAATCGCTTGCTAATGTCAAATACAGCTTCAATCAGATAAAAATCCCGGGATGAAGGCACCTCGTAGATAAAAGATAAAATTTCAAAGTACTGTTCTCCCCTTCTCTCATAAATCCCTCTGAACAATTTTTGTCCTCTGTTTTCATAAAGGGTATCAAATTCTCCGGAATCACCAAAGCCAGGTATCCTTGAAAGGCCTAATTTTTCATGAAATTCAGTTATTAAATTGTATTTAACAGAGGCTATCTCAGTGCCCAGAATATTTTCAGCATGTTGATTAAAATAATGAAGCTCCTTGTTGCGATTAAAAACCAGAATAGCAAAGGGTATGGACTTGAAATTATGGTGGAAGTTAATGTTTTCCTTATTTTTCTCCTCCCGGATAAGATAGCAGGATTTATGATCAAATTGGAAAGGAAGTTTCATGAAGGAGACTGTCAGTTCGGAATGATTGACTTTAATATTTCGAACAGCTGTGATTACATTCTGTCCGGACTTTTTTACATGAAACAGCTCAAGCAGTTCATTTTCAGTTTTTATCGCTTTAAAAACAGAACTTAAACTTTTATTATCGTTACCGTTAAAATAAGTGGAATTCAACACTCCATGGCCGTCAAAAGTTAAAATGGCTACTTCCGAATTCATATTATATTTTTTAACTACGAAATATTGGAGGCAAAAATACCAATAAAATTTTCTTATAGAAAAGCATACTTTGAATTTATTTTCTCTATATTTGTATAAACCAAAAAATAATAATTGAATTATGAAAAGAGTAATTGTATTCTTGTTGGCATTTTCGTTCAGCAGTTATTTTGCCCAGGCCGGGATAAACAAATATTATGTTGATGACAATGCAATAGAAGCATTGATTACCCAGGCTGAGGTAGTTAATTCACCTATAACCCCCATTGATTTAAACAACACATTTACTGCAGCTGTAAAAGAAGATAAAAACCCATGGGTCGCATGGGCTCTTACTTATACTGCTGGTCTGGGTATATGTGGCGTTCACAGGTTGTATCTCGGTGCCGGTGCCGGTGTATTCATTGGATATCTTTGTACCGGTGGTGGTTTTGGAATTCTTCAAACCGTTGACTGGGTTGTGCTTTTAATAGGCGCTATCGAAAACGATATCAGCCAATATGTTGGTAATAAGAAGTTTATAATGTGGCTGTAACCTTATAAATTTCAAAGAAGCCCCGCTTATTGGCGGGGCTTTTTCATTAATGAAACTATCACTCTACTTAATTGATGATTGTAGTTCGTAGTATTTAAAAGGTTTTTTTGTTTACATAATTCATACGCTCTACGGCTGCCTCCGGAATAAAATCTCCACAACAACCCAAGACCGCCCAGCCAGGCGGTGAGGTAATATTTATGGTAAAATAATACAGCACTTAAAGTTAACATGGAAGCATTAAGCAAAAAACTGTAAACAGCTTCACCGGGATAGCCAGCATATAATTGTCCTGCTCCCGGAACAATAGAAGATAAAATCCGGGCTTTCTCAGGATTTCTTAATTTTGGAGGTTCTTGATATAATTGATACAATCGTTGGAGGTCGCTATCATTGCCCTGTATAGGAAAATATTCATTTAATAATTGATAAGCTTTATCCCACTGTTGGGATTCATTATATGCCAGTAACCTGAGCCAGATTAAAGCATTCAAATATTGATTGGAGTCAAAAGATAAAGATTTCCAGATATAATAGCATGCTTCAACTTCGGCATAGTTTGCAGCAAGGTAACTATTGAGTGCTCGTTCATAAAGTACGAGCATTCCCAGTGAATCGTCTACATAAGCCGGAACAATTTGCTGAAGCTCATCAAAAGCCTTTCCGTATTCTTTTATTTTTTTATAACAAATTGCTTTTCTGTAAATAGCGTTATATTTTTGAGGTGTAGAATCTGACAGGTAATTAATTTTCTCATAAAGCAGAACAGCTCTGTCCCATTTCCCATCCTGATAGTAAAGGTCAGCAAGCCTGAATAGAGAGTCGATGGACTGGCTGCTACCTGAAAAAGATATTACGCAACAAAATATGATTATCAGTAAGAATCTCATCTTCTTTCAATCGTTTAAATTCTTCCCTTCTGGACTTGACGGCAACAATGCTCCCAAGAATATTACCACTATAAAAAACCAAAAAC
>CAYNBC010000243.1:0-170 GCA_964395255.1 uncultured Sphingobacteriales bacterium
TTGGAATCTGGAGAAATAGTGAGAAAACGCCCTCAGTTGTTGACGAAAAAAGTAATGAGAGCTGAGGAAGTGGCTGAAACAGAAGCGAACTCTGAAGAACCCTATTCTGCCATCCATGAGGGCAGTGAGGATGCTTTAACAGTGAAATCTACTTCCGTTAGAAAAAATTT
>CAYNBC010000243.1:180-3757 GCA_964395255.1 uncultured Sphingobacteriales bacterium
GGGATTAAATAAATTTTATTATGCACCGGGTCAAATCTGGCCAGATTTTATTTATAAAGATGTTATAAATCAATACTCCGTCTATTATATCCGTTCTGTCCGATTGGAATCTGGAGAAATAGTGAGAAAACGCCCTCAGTTGTTGACGAAAAAAGTAACGAGAGCTGAGGAAGTGGCTGAGTCAGAAGCGGACTCTGAAGAACCCTATTCTGCCATCCATGAGGGCAGTGAGGTTGATTTAACAGTGAAATCTACTTCCGTTAGAAAAAATTTTGCAGAGACAGCATTCTTTTTTCCCCATCTGATTTCAGGGCAAAATGGTCAGGTTAAACTACAATTTACCATGCCCGAGAGTCTGACACGCTGGAAATTGTTATTGTTGGCTCATACACGGGATTTGAAAATCGGTTTCCTGGAAGAGGAAATAATAAGTTCGAAGAAACTTATGCTTACCACCAACAATCCTCGCTTCTTGCGGGTCGGTGATGAAATTTTTTATTCTGTGAGCATTGCCAACCAATCGGGAAATAAATTAAATGGTAAATGCAAACTGGAAATCCTGAATCCCCTTCAAGATTCTCAGAGCTACAAAGGAATTCACATTTTCCAACCGGTACAAACCTATCAATTAGAGAATAATTCCAGCCTGGTCTTGAAATGGAGAGTAAAAGTAAGTAATGAAGCCAACCCCGGAATTATGGTTTTCAGGGTAGTAACCGCTGCAGGACATTTTGAAGACGGAGAAGAAAACGCTGTCCCTCTGTTGCCTGATAAAACATTAGTCATCGAATCCCTGCCTTTCTATGCTTCCAGTGGGGAAACCAACACATTTGTTCATGAAAATTTCAAAAATAATCAATCCGATTCCAGCATCAAGCAAATACGTTTAACCCTTGAAGCCACTCCTAATCCTGCCTGGCTGGCCGTTATGTCTCTGCCTTATCTGATGGAATTTCCTTATGAATGTAACGAGCAATTGTTTAACAGGTTGTATGCCAATTCCCTGACATTGAAAATCCTGAATGAAAATCCTGAGATAAAGAAAGTAGTTAAGAAGTGGGGACAAAGTGGTTCGATGCATTCACCTTTAATGAAAAATGAGGAATTAAAAAGTTTAATACTGGAAGAAACTCCATGGCTGCAGGACGCCAATTCCGAAACAGAAGCATTTCAAAAGCTGATTCAATTGGCTAATGAATCTGTGGACAAAAATTATATCCCGGATCTGATTGACAAATTGGATAAAAATCAAAAAAGTGATGGAGGATGGCCATGGTTTAATGGTATGCGTTCCAATCCATTTGTAACACAATACATTCTAACAGGTTTTGGCAAACTTATTTATATGCATGTCTTTGATACGGAAAAATACCCGGCACTTGGTAATGCACTCAAAAAAGCACTTGAATATGCCGACAATTACCAGCGTGATATTTATTTTAACCTAAAAAAAATTAAGGGCATAAATATGAATGCAGACCATCTGGGTTATTATAGCATTCAATATCTGTATATGAGAAGCTTTTATTCCGATGAATCCTTTGGTTTGAAGGATAAAATAGCTTTTCAATACTGGAAGGAGCAGGCTGAAAAATATTGGACCAGCAAAACTCTGATGGCAAAAGCCATGATTGCCATTGCATTAAAGAGATTTGGGAGCGACAAAAAAGCTCAGGAAATCATAGCATCTTTGAAAGAAACGGCATTATTTTCCAGAGAAATGGGCATGTACTGGAAAAACAACCGGCCTTCCTACTACTGGTATCAGGCTCCTATAGAAACACAAGCTCATCTGATTGAGGCTTTTATGGAGGTGACCCGGGATACTCATTCGGTAGATAAGATGCGAATCTGGTTACTTAAACAAAAGCAAACCCGGAGCTGGAAAAGCACCAAAGCTACTGCAGATGCCTGTTATTCTTTGCTTTTACAGGGCACACCCTGGCTGAACACATCACCCGGTACCCAAATCTGGCTGGGGAACCAAAAGATTGACTTTGACGAATCAACCATTGCAGGAACTTTTTATCTGAAAAAGTCGTGGGAGGGGAAAAATATTGATTCTTCCTATGGTACTGTTACTATCAAAAAAACAAATGAGGGTATTTGCTGGGGTGCGTTGCATTGGCAATATCTGGCACCTTATTCAAAAATTACTTCCTATGAATCTCATTTGCGTCTGGAACGGCAGATTTTACTCAGAGAAAATACAGCTTCGGGAGAAACATACAGAAATATCCGGGAAGGGGAGAAGATACCGAAAGGCAGTACGGTGCTTGTAAAAATGATTGTTGAATCAGACAGAGATATGGAATTTGTACATCTGAAAGATATGAGAGCAGCCAGCCTGGAACCTGTTCTGGCTCTTTCAGGATACAGGTATGAAAATGGGCTGGGGTATTATGTAAGTATAAAAGACGAAGCAGTACATTTTTTCTTTGACTATTTGCCAAAAGGAACATGGACACTTTCTTATGAGTTGTTTGTATCCCAGGAAGGAAAATTTGAAAATGGAATAGCCAGCATCCAGTGCATGTATGCTCCCGAATTCAACAGCCATACAGGTGGATTTCATTTTCAGGTCAGCGAAAAGTAATTGAAACCAAAGGTGCTCATTTTTAGGAATTAGATAGTCTGTTCTGTCTTTTTGCAAAAGGAACTGTTAACTTTGCCATTCAAATGTAAATCCAATTCTTATGCAAGTAAAACAAAATTCCCGCGTAAAACCCGATTGGCTCAAAATAAGTTTAAAGAGAAATGAGGAATACGGAAAAGTTAATCGTCTGGTAAAAGATAATGGATTGCATACCATATGTACCAGCGGAAAATGTCCGAATGCAGGAGAATGTTGGGGCGAAGGGTCAGCTACTTTTATGATACTGGGAAATATATGTACCCGCTCGTGCAGGTTTTGTGCTGTAGAAACGGGTAAGCCATTGCCTCCCGATCCGATGGAACCGTTAAAAGTAGCTCGTTCTGTAAAAGACATGAATCTGAAACACTGTGTTATAACTTCCGTAGACCGCGATGATTTACCCGATGGGGGTGCCTCGGCATGGGTCGAAACCATTCGTAAAATCAGAGAACTTAATCCTGGAATCACTATGGAAACCTTAATTCCGGATTTTCTTGGGCACTATCAAAACTTGAAACTTATTCTGGATGAAAAACCGGAAGTGATATCCCATAATCTTGAAACAGTGAGAAGACTTACAGGCAAAATAAGAAGCCGAGCCCGTTATGACCGTAGTCTTCAGGTTATTAAATGGATTGCGGAAGCCGGAATTCGATCAAAATCCGGAATTATGCTGGGTCTGGGTGAAACGGAAGAAGAAATTCTGGAAACCATGGATGACCTCAGGGAAGTGGGTTGTGAAGTTCTCACACTGGGGCAATATCTGCAACCCACTCATAAACACATTGAAGTACACGAATATGTTAGACCTGAAATTTTTGAAAAATATCGACAAATAGGATTGCAAAAAGGCTTTAGGTATGTAGAGAGTGGCCCCCTGGTTCGCTCTTCATATAAAGCATGGAAACATGTTCACTAATCAGGTTTGTTATTAATCATTGC
>CAYNBC010000244.1:0-669 GCA_964395255.1 uncultured Sphingobacteriales bacterium
CATTACCAGATAATCTGTGCCGTTTTCAATCAAATAATTTAAAATTTTTTTTAAGGAAGTGTAATCCACTTCCATTTGCCTGGTAAAAGGAGTTATAACAGCTACGCCTAAACCTTTGAAATTCATCTTTGCATATTTATTTTTTCCAGATATTCAAAAATCGAATTTGTATGATGTGTTAAATTTTCATTACCCTGCGGGTCGAATACCAGATTGTAAATATTGTATTTATCGCAGGGAGAAAAGCATACTTTCAACGGGGCCAAAGATAACATGCTTAAATAATAAAAGGGAAACACAGGTTTGAAAGATAAATTCAAGACTAAATCAAAGGGTTTGTTGCGGATGTTAGCAAGAAATTCTCTGGATGGGAGTCCCCAGAAATTCAGACCATTCTCTTTTAACAGAAAATAATTTTGCCCGGGCGAATTCAATTGTATGTTGTTTATTTTATTGCTTTTAGTGTAAAATTGGACAATAACTGTTTCAATATGATAAAGGGAAAGTTTGTTTTTTAACTGCTCAATGGCCAGTAAATCTGCCTCATGAGCTGGATAAAAAAGAATGAAAACACGTTTTGTTTCCTTTAATCTAAAAGCTTGATTATTACCATTTTTTTTCTTCCAGTAAACCCATAAAGGAAAAATAGCCCGGGTTAGAGGATTGGAC
>CAYNBC010000244.1:679-3751 GCA_964395255.1 uncultured Sphingobacteriales bacterium
CTTTTTAGTTCAACCAAAAATGATTTTGTTTCCGTGAGCGTTTTTTTCAGTTCCAGATGGGTGTCAATTTTTTTCTTTTCGGAAAGTAATATTTTGTTTGCACCACTTAAAGTATAGCCTTTGTCTCTGGTCAGGAAAAGAATTTTTTTCAGGATTTCAATATCTGAGAGGGTAAACATTCTTTTTCCATTGCGGCTTTTTTTGGGTTTTAAAAATGCAGGAAATTCTTTTTCCCAGAAACGAATTTTGGATGGAGAAAGGTTTAAAATCTGACTTACCTCGCTGATAGAATAATAGAGCTTATGATTTTTATTTGTTTCCATTAATCCATTGCCTGGTTAGCTTGTTCTGATAATTTAAGAATCTGGTTATATTCATCAGGAGTAAGGTCATTATGGAAAAAGTTAACGGGATTGATTTTATTGCCTTTATAAATAACCTCATAATGGAGATGAGGAGCAGTGGATAAACCGGTATTACCAACAAAACCAATAACCTGCCCTCTTTTCACAGTTTGACCTTTTCTGACATTGAATCCGGATAAGTGAGCATAAAGGGTTTTATATCCAAAACCATGGTCAATGACAATGTGGTTTCCATAACCTCTTTTGGAGTGTTTGGTAAGAATCACCTTACCATTACCTGTGGCATATACTTCTGTTCCTGTGGGAGCTGTAAAATCGAGGCCTTCATGGAACTTAGGGACTTTATAAATAGGGTGAATCCTCCAGCCAAAACCACTGGCAACCCGGGTCAGGTCTTTATTGGAAATAGGTTGTATGGCAGGAATAGAAGCCAGCATTTCTTCTTTCCGGTTAGCCAGGTTGGTCAGTTCCTCATAAGATTTTGCAAGAACATAAAGCTTTCGTGATAATTTGTCGAGAGATTTTGTAGTTTCGATGATAAGCTCTGAATTATCATAACCTTCCAGTTCTTTGTATTTGGCAACGCCTCCGTAGCTGGCTTCCCTGACAGAGCGGGGGATAGGCTCGGCTTCAAAGATGATGCGGTAAATATTTTCATCACGGAACTCCAGGTCCTTGACCACCTGCGATAATTCTTCTATCCTGGAATTCAGAATTTTATAGTTTAATTCATAATTGGCTAATTCCCTCTTCAAATATTTTTCCCGGGGGGTTTCAAAATAATTGGAAAATAAAAGGTATAAAATAAATGCACCGATTACATACATGGATATAATGCCGATAACACGCAGAAACATTTGCCACCTCGTCCTCTTGTGAGGTTCGAAAGAAAGTGTTTTGGGATTATATTTATAAACTTTTTCAGGGTTAAATATACTGCAAATATAAATTCATTCGCTTAAAGTTACATTTTTTAATATCAACGACAAAAAAATAAATGATTTATAAGCGTACGTAAATGATTTTCTGTTTATTCATTTAACTTGAATCATTTTGTGATTCAATTTTAAGAACGGATTTTTTTAAGACATATTTTCGATAAAATGTTAGAATCAGGTAAGTGGTCGGTAAGGCAATAATCAAACCAAATATGCCAAGAAGTTTTCCCCAGATGGAAAGAGAAAGCAGTATCATAGCTGGGTTAAAACCTGTAACATGCCCCATGATTTTGGGAACGAGAAATGTATCCTGGAATGTCTGTACAACGGCAATAACAAGTGTGGCAAGTCCCAGAATAACCCAGAAACTGGATTGATGTTCAAGCGAATAAATACCGCAAGCGAATAACACAGGTATATATCCCACAATTTGCAGATAGGGAACCATATTTAGCATACCCATAAACAATCCAATTAAAATACCCATGGGCAGACCAATGATAAAAAATCCTGTAGCAAACAATACACCTACTGTTCCGGCTATCAAACTTTGACCTCTGAAATATTTGTTCATGATTTTTTTAAATTCATATACAAACTCCAGGGTGGGTTCTTTGTATTTTTCAGGTAATAATTCTTTCCATCCCTCTTTAATTACATTGTAATCCTTTAAAATAAAAATGATGTAAAGGAAAATGATTAAAAGCCCAAACAATCCTATAACAAAGGAAACAAGACCAGAAAGAACACCCCAGACTCCGGGCAATAATTTACCAGCCAGTTGTTGTGCAATATCTTTAAATTGCTCTGATTCGAAAAATTCTTTCACTTCAGGTTTGTTAATAAAGTCCAGGAATAATTTCTTTAAAACATCAGGTAGCCGTTGTTGAACTTCCTGGGTTAACGAACCTCCCTGTACGAGGGCAGAAAGTAGGTTCCACATATGATTTACTTCCTGCACGATAAGAGGTATAATTAACCAGCCTAACAGCACTAACAATCCGGAAATTACAAGTAATGTTAATATTATGGATGGAATACGGTATTTCAAATATTTCTGTACAAAATCTACAAGAGGATTAATTAAGTAAGCAATTAAAAGGGCTATAAAAAAGAGCGAAAGAACATCTGTCAGATTACGGATTAATAAATATCCCAGCCAGATGATTCCAATAGTAATAAGCAATCTGACAGTACGATCGAAAGTAAATGGTTTTTGGTTATTTAGTTCCATAGGCTCCTTCTATCTCCATTCCAGATACCCAAACATCAGCATGCCGGCAACAAAGAAGGAAGTACCGGTTAAGAAACCACTCCAGGCTCTTTGTCTTTTTCTTTTAAAAGCCTGTGCCTGATATCCTTCCAGATAAGCAGGTTTATTATTATAATCTTCAATTTCAGGAATCATTAATCTTTCAGGCTTGGGCCGATGGGAAGAAATGATGATTGTACTGACCAGACCGGCTGGTGGGAGTAACATGCCACCTAAAAAACCACCCGCAAAAGGAGAGTAATCAACATAATAACGGTCTGCGTGTTGCATTCCGATGAGGTACATGTTATTGCTGTCATTTTCCATAAATTGTGCGGGTAAAACGGGATGAATATTAAAAAGATTCCTTTCCGGGGAAAAGGATTGTTGAGCAAGGGTCGTTTCTGATGTTAAGCAGAACATGCTAAATAATAAAAGCAGGGAAATCGGATATGTTTTTCGAAGCTTTTTCATGGTTACATCATTATTAAATACAAACGGTAAAACTATTTTGCAT
>CAYNBC010000245.1:0-2566 GCA_964395255.1 uncultured Sphingobacteriales bacterium
AAAACAAGGGTTGGTATTTTTAATTCTTATATCAATATCCTTTACCCTATCTGCTCAGCTGACTATTCTAAGTGGGTTTCAGAAAGGGAGCTATTTTGAAATGGCTAATGATATTAAAGCTGTCTGCAGCCCCGATGTTACTGTTGACACCATTTTTATGACAGATGTTAATGGCAACGATTCTTTTGCTTTTGAGCGTCATTCTACGCCCTTTATAAAAGTACTAACTTCAAAAGGAAGTCTTCATAACTTTAACAAACTTGTATCTTCTCATCAGCCTATGGTTGCTTTTATGCAATATGATGTATTGTATGAACAGCAATTAAAGGACATTAAAAAATATCGTAAAAGAACAGATTCAATACGAATTATACTTCCTCTGGGTTTCGAAGAAATTCATTTGATAACTCTAAAAAACAGTAAAATAAAATCGCTGTCCGATTTAAAGAAAAAAAGAGTAGCAGTAGGTGCAGCAACACAGGGAACTGCTGTCACTGCTGGACTTATTAAAGAAAAAACCGGTGTGCAATGGATTGATGTCAATGTATCATTCAATGATGCCATCCATGCCCTTTTAACTGACAAAATAGATGCATTTTTCTTTGTAGGTTCTGCTCCAGTTGCTAAATTAAATGGGCTTTCACCTACTTTTCATAACCTTAAAATGGTACCTATCGAAGACAAAAAACTGGACGAAATATATACCAAAACTACCATCCCTGCCAACACCTACCATTGGTTGAAAGAAGATGTGCCTACCTATGCTGTTCGATTGGTACTGGTAAGTGATATCTCTAAAGAAAAAACTCCCAAAGACAAAGAAAATATCAGAAAACTTATCAATGAGATTCAAAACAATATTGGCAAATTACAGGAAGAAGGGCATCCAAATTGGAAAAAGGTAGATTTTAATTTTGGAGATATCCAGTGGGAACCTCATCCCATTGCGAAAGAGATTTTTGGTTTGTAAAATTTAAAACCTGCCCCGGGCAGGTTTTTTTTTAAAAAATTAAATATGATACGGCTAACTGTTGATGATTCCAGAATTATAAGTAAATTCATAAAAAAAGAAGAACTAAAAACTTCAGAGCAGAAGCTGATTAATATTGTTAAAAATCTGAATACTCTTCCGGGAAATGAATATCAGGGCTGGATAAACTGGCCATCCTCCATGAAAGCTGTTGATATTTACGATATTGAAGTAGAAGTACAAAAACTGGTCAATAAATCCGATTATATTGTGTTGACAGGAATAGGGGGTTCGTATCTGGGTGCCAGAGCCGTCATTGAAGCGCTTTCGCCCTACTTTTCTGAAGACAATTCACACCCCCAAATTTTATATGCTGGCAATCACCTTAGCGAAGATTATCATGCTGATTTATTAAAGACATTGGCAAATGTAGATTTTTCCGTTATCGTTATTTCCAAATCCGGTAAAACCACCGAGCCGGCCATAGCTTTTCGTCTCCTTTACAACGAATTATTGAAGCATTACGGTTATAATGATGCTATAAGCCGCATTATTGCCATTACTGATAAAGAGAAAGGAGCTCTTAAACAGTTTGCAGACAAACATAAAATTAAAACATTTGTTATTCCCAACAACATTGGAGGCCGGTTTTCGGTTTTAACCCCTGTTGGATTGGTTCCCATTAGAGCAGCTGGATTCGATATTCATGAGATGCTTAAAGGAGCCATTTATATGCAGGAATTTCTTATCAATACAAAATCCATTTATAAAAATCCTGCATGGCTTTATGCTTCCATCCGAAATATTCTTTATGCAAAAGGATTTAACATTGAGATTTTGAATTTTTATGAACCGCGTCTTTATTATCTGGGTGAATGGTGGAAGCAACTTTTTGGCGAAAGTGAAGGCAAAGACCAACAAGGCATTTTTCCGGCTACAGCTACTTTTACAACAGATCTTCATTCACTGGGACAATTCATTCAGGAAGGCCCCAGAAACTTATTCTCAACTGTAATTCATGTTGAGTCGAACAGAGAAAATATTATTATCGAAAAACAAGAAGAAGATATTGATGAATTGAATTATCTGGCAGGCAAAAGCCTGGGTGAAATCAACCGGAAAGCCATGGAAGGAACTATGCAGGCACACACCGATGGTGGAGTGCCCAATTTGATGATAAATATCCGTAGAATTGACGAATATAATCTTGGACAATTACTCTATTTCTTTGAATATTCATGTGCATTATCAGCTTACCTGGCAGGTGTAAATCCATTTAACCAGCCGGGGGTTGAAGCATATAAAAAGAATATGTTTAAACTCCTGGGGAAGCCCGGAGTGAAATAGTATTTTTTTTCAATTCCCAAAGTTTTATTATTTCTCTGCAAAAGACAATTTGTTTCAAATCTTACCTTTTCTTCCTGAATATCTGAGCACTACGTAAAAACCGCTTAAAAAATTTTGTTCAGGGTAAAGGCAAATTGTATATTGGTATAGTCTAAAACATGGTTTAAATCTTACTCGGCTATGAAAAAAACTAAAATACTGGTAACAGGAGGCACAGGTTATATCGGCTCACATACAGTTGTCGAACTT
>CAYNBC010000245.1:2576-3725 GCA_964395255.1 uncultured Sphingobacteriales bacterium
GTTATGAGTGGATACTTGACAATATAGCTCAAATCACCGGAATCAGGCCAATGTTTTATAAAATGGACCTTTGTGAAAGGGAAAAAGTCCGGCACTTTTTTCATGAGCACAACGATCTGGCAGGTATAATTCATTTTGCAGCTTATAAAGCTGTAGGAGAAGCGGTGGAAAAGCCCAACAAATATTATTATAATAACCTGGTTTCATTAATCAATATCCTTGACTCCATGCATGAAACTGGAGTTAACAATCTCGTTTTCTCTTCGTCCTGTACCGTTTATGGAGAACCTGATAAAGTGCCCATTTCCGAAGATGCACCGGTAAAAAAGGCAGAATCGCCTTATGGAAATACGAAACAAATCAGCGAAGAAATTATTCAGGATAATTGCAGGATAAGTTCCTTAAAAGCAGTGGCACTGCGGTATTTCAATCCTGTAGGTGCACACGAATCAGCTTTAATCGGAGAGCTCCCGTTGAACAAACCTCAAAGCCTGATGCCTGTAATTACTCAGACAGCCATAGGAAAGCAGGAGAAATTTTATGTACACGGTAATGATTATCCCACACCGGACGGAACCCCTATCCGCGACTATTTTCATGTTTCCGACCTGGCAGTAGCTCATGTACGAGCTGTAGAATTTATGCTTGCCAATCAAAATACCGAGCAATTCGAAGTCATCAACCTGGGTTCTGAAAAAGGATATTCTGTTCTGGAAGTTATCCGGGAATTTGAAAGGGTTAACAAAGTGAAACTTAACTACGAGATTGGTCCCAGAAGGCCGGGAGATGTCATACGGGTTTATGCCGATTCGACCAGAGCTAAAAAACTTCTGGGCTGGAAAGCAGAGAAACCCCTTTCTGTTATGGTTAAAACTGCCTGGGAGTGGGAAAAATATCTCGCTAAAAACAAAATTAAGTAACTATGAAACCAAAAATCTTAGCAGTTGATGATGAATTGACTATCAGAGTTTTGCTGGACAAATTTTTAAAAGATGAATATGATGTAACCACCAAAGCCAACGGAAAAGAAGCGCTGGAATGGATTCAGCTGGGAAATATTCCTGACCTTATTATTTGCGATGTAAACATGGAACCCATGAACGGTGAAGAATTTGTTAAAAATGTTCGTTCAGGTGAATTATTCAAATA
>CAYNBC010000246.1:0-3696 GCA_964395255.1 uncultured Sphingobacteriales bacterium
CAATACATGGACGCTTATTTTCTTGATTTCCTTCTGGATGTCAATGATTATGATGGCACTTGCTGTAATTTTAATAAATAACCGCAAATTGTTTATTAGCTTTTCACTGGCCTTTTTTATCCTGAGTATGTTGTTGTTTTTTACGGCTAAATTCAGATATCAGGAAGAAGTGAAAACCAGATACGCCATTATTATGAATCCTGTTGAAACCGTAAAAAGTGCCCCTGACAATGCTTCTGCTGACCTTTTTATAATTCACGAAGGCCTGAAAGTCAAAATATTTGAATCATTAAACGACTGGGTCAAAGTAAGTCTTGAAGATGGAAAGACTGGGTGGATTCCTGAAAACTCTTTTGAACCCATTTAATTCTTAGCTGCATCCCAGGCTGTTTCCGCAATTCGTGCACTTGTAACAGTTGCCATTCCTGACAGTGATATGACCACAAATATCGCAGGGAGGAGCATCGCCCATGAGATTGCTGTAGAAACTTTGCTGCTCATTGGTTTTGAAATTTTTTTCCAGGCGAAGGCCATCTGATTGATTAAATCCCGCTTTGTTTTGATTGGAACTTATCACAGGAATGGGCTCGGGATGGATTTTTTTGTTTTCAGATGCGTTTTCCCGCGATTTAGGTGGCTCTTTGACTTCCTCGGGTTTTACCTGCAATAAATCTGTTCTGCCAAGATATTCGTATGCCAGAAGTCTGAATACATAATCGATGATGGATGTGGCAGATTTTATATATGGGTGGGTCACCGGTCCTGATGGTTCAAACCGTGTGAAAGTAAACTTTTCGACAAATTCTTCCAGAGGAACCCCATATTGCAAGCCAATAGAAATAGCGATGGCGAAAGAGTTAAGCATGGAGCGGAACGAGGCTCCCTCTTTGTGCATATCTATAAATACTTCACCGAGAGTGCCATCACTGTATTCTCCTGTTCTTACAAAAATTGTCTGACCACCAATTTTGGCTTTTTGTGTAAATCCGTTTCGTTTATCGGGTAATTTTTTCTTTTCAACAATTCTGGATAGTTTTCGTTTGAAACTGGTGTCTGTGGATTTGTTAATCAAAGCCTGAGCAGCTGCAAGGACCTGTTCCTGTGTAAGATGGTCCAGCTTGATTTCACTCTGGCTTTTTTCTTCCTCCTGGGTTTTCTCTTTATTTTCTTTGTTGGTGGTCGAAAGTGGCTGGCTCATTTTACAACCGTCACGGTAAAGGGCAATGGCTTTTAGTCCTTTTTTCCATGCATATGTATAACATTCCTTGATGTCGTCAATGGATGCTTCGTTGGGATAGTTTACCGTTTTTGAAATAGCCCCTGAAATAAATGGTTGGGCTGCAGCCATCACATTCAGATGTCCCAGTGGATGAATATAGCGTTTGCCATATTTACCGTTTTTGTTGGCTGTATCAAAGACAGGCAGGTGCTCTTCTTTCAGATGAGGAGCTCCCTCAATGGTCATCATTCCGCATATGGCTTTGTTAGCTTCTTCGATTTCAGAGTCCGAATATCCCAGAATCTTTAAGAGGTTAAAAGATGGTGACTGGTATTGGGATTTGGGTATTCCCAGTCTTTTTACACAATCTTCTCCCAGCACAGCAACGGTAAAGATGTTTTGTATATCGAATGATGTGGGTAATAATTTTTCAACTCTGGAAATTTCCTCAAGTGTAAGGCCTTTTTTTAGTAAGCTTTCACGGTTAACAAAGGGGGCATTTTCAAAACTGGCTGTTCCTATTGTATATTTGACTATATCCTCAATTTGAGCTGGGTTGTAACCTAATTTTTTTAGTGCAATAGGAATTGATTGGTTGATGATTTTCATATAGCCACCACCCGCAAGTTTTTTAAATTTAACAAGAGAAAAGTCGGGTTCAATGCCGGTCGTATCACAATCCATCAATAAACCGATAGTACCTGTGGGAGCAAGGACAGAAACCTGAGCATTACGATAACCATATTGTTCTCCCATTTTCAAAGCTTCATCCCATGCTTCGGTGGCAGCTGCCAGTAAATCTTCGGGACAATAGCGAGGGTCAATACCTTTGGGTTTTACATGTAGATTTTCATAAGAATCTGTAGCATTATAGGCAGCATATCGATGATTGCGTATAACACGCAGCATGTGTTCACGGTTTTTATTAAATTGTTTGAATGGTCCGAGATGTTTGGCCATCTCAGCTGATGTTGCATAAGCAGTGCCTGTTAAGATAGCTGTAAGTGCGCCTGTAATGGCAAATGCTTGTTCGCTGTTGTAGGGAATTCCATTCACCATTAACAAACTGCCAAGGTTGGCATAACCCAGTCCCAATGTACGATATTCATAGGAAAGTTTGGCTACTTCTCTGGATGGAAATTGAGCCATTAAAACAGATATCTCCAGGACAACTGTCCAGATGCGAATCGCATGTTTATATCCTGTAATATCAAAAACACCGGTTTCTTCATCATAAAATTTTCTCAGATTAAGTGAAGCAAGATTACATGCAGTGTTGTCAAGAAACATATATTCTGAGCAGGGATTGGAAGCCCGGATACGTCCTCCTTCAGGACAGGTATGCCAGTCGTTGATGGTGGTGTCGTATTGAACTCCGGGGTCAGCACAGGCCCAGGCAGCCTCGGCAATCATGTTCCATAATTTACGGGCTTTTACTTTTTTGTACACCTTACCTGTTGTCCGTTCGGTTAATTCCCACTCTTTATCTTCTTCAACAGCTTTAAGAAACTCTTCTGTAACCCGGACCGAATTATTCGAATTCTGACCTGAAACAGTTCTGTAAGCTTCTCCTTCAAAATCGGATGAATAACCGGCTGCAATCAAGGCTTTTACTTTCTTTTCTTCTTCTGCTTTCCAGTTAATGAAGTCTTCAATTTCAGGATGATCGATGTCGAGAATCACCATTTTAGCGGCTCTTCTTGTAGTACCTCCTGATTTAATGGCTCCTGCAGCACGGTCACCTACCTGTAAAAATGACATCAACCCGGAAGAAAAACCTCCTCCTGAAAGTTTTTCATTCTTTCCCCGGATGTTGGAGTAATTGGTGCCCACGCCACTGCCGTATTTGAATATCCTGGCTTCACGAACCCACAAATCCATAATCCCACCTTCGTTTACCAGGTCGTCATCTACGGACAGGATGAAGCAAGCATGGGGTTGAGGTCTTTCATAGGCTGATTTTGATTTATGCAGCTTTTCTGTTTTTGGATCTACATAATAATGTCCCTGGGAATGACCTTTGATGCCATAACTACGGTAAAGTCCTGTATTGAACCACTGAGGTGAGTTGGGTGATGCATATTGCCCCAACATCATATATACAATTTCATCGTAAAATATTTCTGCGTCTTTTGGGCTTTTAAAATATCCATATTCTTCGCCCCAGCTTTTCCAATCATGTGCAATGCGGTGCACGACTTGTTTAACGGATGTTTCATGTCCGGTTGAACCATCCGGTTGAGGCACGCCTGCTTTACGGATATATTTTTGAGCCAAAATATCGGTAGCTACCTGACTCCAATGTTTGGGAACTTCTATGTTTTCCAGCTTATATACAACTTCTCCGTTTGGATTATAGATTACCGAGTCTCTGGTTTCATATTCAAACTGGTCATAGGGACTGATGTTATCTTTTGTATAATAGCGGTGAAATTCTAATCCCGTGTTTTCCACATTTTTTTTGTTCATAACAATAT
>CAYNBC010000247.1:0-642 GCA_964395255.1 uncultured Sphingobacteriales bacterium
CTATACAACCTTTTTCAATTCAAAACAGTCATTGGACTCAGCATCTGTGGTTTGCTTAGCCCTAAGGCCTGTAAGCCGGTAGTTAAAAACCAGCGAGAAGTCCCGGACATGTAAGCGGTTTGAATATTAGGGGGAAGTATGGGGTTAAGATACAGGGGGAGTGTTGTGAAATATGTAGTCCGGTAATCAGGGCTTGATAAATTTTATCCGGTAATTCGAAAAATCATCCGTATGAAGTTGAAGACGAACAAAATGTATATGGCTAATGAGGTGAATATTGAGGGATTGAATATCAAAAACCCCGAGTGCCATGCAGTTTGGTTCTGGTTCTTGCTTCCCGAATTGCAGGTGAATGATGAAGGCGTGGAAATAAAAAGAACAAAATATCTGGTTATATGTAATATAAACTAATATGTATTTGACCCGCCCTGAAATGAAAAAATGTATGTTTAACTTCCGTAAATAAATAAACCTGCTAATAAAAATAATGCTTTAATTATCTGGCTACAGCAAATATTACAGAATAAAAATCATAGTGAAACGCTCTTTAAGAATGTATGGCAAAGACCGTCCGGCTCATGCTTTAAATTTTAACGGTAGCAAGGCAAAACAAAACCCGGTTAAACCGGTTCCGGATATAGT
>CAYNBC010000247.1:652-2265 GCA_964395255.1 uncultured Sphingobacteriales bacterium
GTGCGTTTACTGATTTTAGCTATTTATTAACATTAACTACCAAAACATAAAAACCGAAATAGAAAAAGGAAAGCAAATAGTCAGTATTGCTTTATTTATGGTTTCCCATTACTTCGGACTCTATTATTCTGATGCAGAAAAAGAAAGACAGGGATATACCTTTGGCTTTGTATTTCACTATTAGAATCGTATAAATGGGCCAATGAGGTTTTAAGATACTAACAAATGCATGGGCAGAAAATGCTATGGATGCTTTGAAGGCTGCCTGAACAGGAAATGATACTGAAAATGAGGGAATTCTATCGAATTGACCGTTTGAATTTGAATTAAAAAAAGTTACTTAATTCCATCCCCAGAGTGCTTAACACTTTTTGCTGCTAAATATCCCTGAACATTCAAAAAGTGATTCCCTGGATAAAATCCGGGTTATACCCGAGGGGGAGAGTAGAAACCGGGCGAAAAATCAATGGGTAAAAGCCGGAAAAACAATCAGGCGAGGGAAAGTTCTTTTTTAATTTGTTCGATTTTTTGTTCCAGTGCGGTATTTATTTCTTCATACCGTTCTACGGAGGGTAAATTTTCCCTGACGCTGAAATAAAATTTGATTTTAGGTTCTGTTCCGGAAGGTCGCACCGATACTTTTGTTCCATCACTGGTAATAAATTGCAAGACATTGGATGATGGCATATCAAGGGAAGTGGTTACGCCAGTTTTAAGGTTTTTTTCCACTAAAGTTTTATAATCTTTTATAACAACAACTTCAGAACCAGCCAGTTTTTCGGGCGGATGATTCCGGAAATTTTCCATCATAGAAGAAATTTCTTCAGCACCGCTTTTTCCTTCTTTATAAATATTAACCAGACTTTCTTTCCAGAACCCATACTGGGTATATATTTCGAGCAATTTATCAAAAAGGGTAAGGCCAAAGTTATGGGCTTCGGTAGCCATCAGTGCAATAACCAGAGCCGATGTGACAGAATCTTTATCTCTTACAAAATCGCCAATCATGTAACCGAAGCTTTCTTCCAGCCCAACTATAAATTTTTCTTTGCCTTCTTTTTGACGGATAACATCGGCTATCCATTTAAAACCAGTTAAAGTATCGTATTGTTTTACACCATAGCTTTCGGAAATCGCTTTCAGCAGTTCGGAAGTAACGATGGTTTTTACGGTAAATTCATTACCTCTGAATAGGTTTTTTTGTTTCCATTGTTCAAGGAGGTATTTAACAATCAAAGCCCCGGTCTGATTGCCATTGAGCAATACATATTCGCCTTTATTATTTTTAACGGCAAGGCCGATACGGTCAGCATCGGGGTCGGTAGCCATTACAAGGTCGGCATCTTTTTCACGGGCCAGCTTTAATGCCAGTTCAAGAGCTTCAGGCTCTTCGGGATTGGGAGATTTGGCGGCAGGAAAATCACCGTCTTCAACCATCTGTTCTTTAACAGTATAGACCTGTGTAAAGCCAGCTTCTGACAGTACACCGGGTATTAATACCATGCCGGTACCGTGCAGGGGAGTATAAACGATTTTGATTTTTTCTCTGCCTTTCAGTTCGGGCCGGTTAACTTCCATCATCAAACGGTGAATAAAGGCAAGGTCAATTTCTT
>CAYNBC010000247.1:2275-3686 GCA_964395255.1 uncultured Sphingobacteriales bacterium
TTTCCCAGTTTTTTTTTCAAATATTCTTCAGCTTCCGTTTTGACCTCGTTAAAAGAGCGTATAGCTCTTACCTCTTCGATAACATTTTTGTCATGGGGTGGTACGAGCTGACCTCCGTCATTCCAGTACACTTTGTAACCATTGTATTCCTTGGGATTATGAGAAGCTGTAATGACCACACCACTATGGCAGTTGAGATAACGCACAGCAAAAGACAGCAAAGGTGTGGGTCGCATACCATCAAACAAGTAGACCTTGATGCCGTTGGCACTTAATACGCGGGCAGTAGTCTGTGCAAAAAGTGTATTGTTATGGCGGCAATCATGAGCTACAACTACTTTAATTTGTTCGTCCGGAAAAACTTTTTTCAAATAATTGGCAAGACCCTGAGTTGCCATTCCCACGGTATATATGTTCATACGGTTAGTGCCGGGTCCCATTTTACCGCGCATGCCTCCGGTTCCGAATTCAAGGTCTTTGTAAAAAGCGTCTACCAATTCATCGGGATTGTTTTTCATCATATTTTTTATAGCCTGTTTGGATTCGTCATCCACAGGACCTTCCAGCCATTGTTTTGCTCTTTCTAGAATCTCAGGTTCTATTGTCTTCATAAAGTTTATTTTTAATTTATCATTTGATTCATGCAATGAGAAAGTGACTCCCGCCAGTAAGGTATCGTGATGTTAAGGCTCTTTTTTATTTTTGCTTTATCCAGAACGGAATAAGAGGGTCTGCGGGCAGGTGCAGGAAATTCGGATGTCCTGATGGGTCGAACATGACATGAAATACCTGATAGTTCCATGATAGCCACAGCAAAATCGTACCAGCTGCAAACACCTTCGTTGGAATAATGGTAAATGCCGGATCTGTTTTGCTCTATCAACCTGAGTATAACACTGGCAAGGTCATCAGCGAAAGTAGGCGTTCCGGTCTGGTCGTAAACTACCCCCAATTCTTCTCTTTCTTTTCCCAGGCGCATCATGGTCTTGACAAAATTGTTTCCGTGCACGGAATAAAGCCATGAAGTCCGGATGATGATATGGTCAGGATTGTATTGGATGACTTTGTTTTCACCTTCCAGTTTGCTCTTGCCATAAACCGAAAGCGGGTCAGGCTGGTCTTCTTCAGTATAAGGAGTGCTTTGATTTCCGTTAAAAACAAAATCGGTGGAAATATGGATGATTTTAGCTTTAAATTGATGAGTTATTTCAGCCAGGTAGCCGGGTGCCGTAGCATTAAGCAAGTAAGCCAGTTCCTGTTTACTTTCGCAGGCATCCACGGCTGTATAGGCAGCACAATTGATGAGGGCAGTGTATTTATTTTGATCAAATTGCCGGTAAATTTGCTCCTTGCTGGTTATATCAAGTTCCTCTACATCGGTAAAGTCAAATTTCCAGCCGGCATAATTTTT
>CAYNBC010000248.1:0-3668 GCA_964395255.1 uncultured Sphingobacteriales bacterium
GTATAAACCTATCTTTTTTATTATATCAAAAAATTTATGCTTCAAACCCAGAACGAATGACTCTTTTCTCCGGCTAAACCGGGACTTCTCAAGAACAACAGGTTTACGGGTAATGTTCAGACCAAAAAACTTCTCAATACTTTGTATGACTTCCTGGGTATTATTCATCAAATCAGAATAATAAATCACCTGGGTGTTTTCATCTGACTCCTGAAGCCATTGATTGTAAAAGTTTTTTAATTCATCTGTCAGACCTGTATGTTCACAATAATTTATCCATTCCTCCAGTGTCTCAAACTGCTGTTGAAATTCTTTTTTTTGACTGATTCCTGTTTTAAAAGCTCTGAAGTAAGATGCAACAATTTCTTCGGGAGGACGAAGCAAAACCACCTTCTTTATTTCTTTAAGCAGGTTCAGATTATTTTTTGTGGGAGGAATATGTTGTTTAAAAAATCTGTCCTGACAACTAAACAGCTGAACATGTTTATCATCAAGCTCCCTGACATCCGAATGTAAATGGGCTAATTGAGGATATTCATCAGGAAGCTTTAAAGGTAGGGCAAATAATTGCTCTGCCTCCATCCAGTGTAATTTGCCCATTGTTTTAAGCAAAGATGTACTTGCGCTTTTGGGGATTGCAATGAGGAGCATTTTAAGGGTTTAATTTGTACCGTTTACAATCAGCCGGACAAAAATAATGATAATAAAGCTAAGTATTTCCGGGATTTGATCGCAAAAAGCAGATGAAATCCCCATCCTTTCAATTATCCGGTAAAAAGAGTTCACAGAAAAAAATATTTACAATGCATAACCAACTCACTTTCATTGCAATAGAAAATAATTAACATACATTAACTAAAAATACCAAATCCTGGCGTAACATTTTCAGTGTCTCTCCCGTCCAACGGACAAACATAAACATTAAACATTTTAAAAAACTTAAACATTATGAAAACAAAAATTATCGCACTATTGGTAACGGGTTTACTAGCAATGAATTTTGCATTTGCAGACGGGAACAAAAAAGCTCCCAAAGAAAAACCTCAAAATCCGTCTCAAATCATTACACAAAAAATCACTTATCCTGAATTTGCCATTGAGCAAGGAATATCGGCAGAGGTAAGGGTTAGCTTTACAATTGATGAAACCGGTCATATTAAGGTAATTCAAGCGAATTGTGTTAACCAGGAGCTTTTAAATTATTTTGTTAATGAACTCAGCAAAATCAAATTCGACCCGGAGACAGTAGAAACCGGTAAGGTTTATTACTCCAAGTATACATTCAGTCTCCAGTAATTTTCATACTTTAACATTTTAGGTCAAACAGAGCCGCTCATTCCTGGGCGGCTTTTTTTTTACACCTAATCCTGATAAGCTTTTTTATTTCTAAGCTGTTTTCCTTTATTTTTGTGCTGTTTTTTAATAAACAATTAAAAGATAAATATATGCCTCAATTATCCCAAAAAGCGCATTTAATGCCTGCTTCACCTATCAGGAAGCTGGTTCCTTTTGCAGAAGCAGCTGCTAAAAAAGGTAGAAAAATATATCATTTAAATATTGGACAACCCGATATAGAAACACCAACGGAATATTGGAATGCTGTAAAAAACTATTCCGAAAAAGTTCTGGCTTATTCCCATTCGGCCGGGACAGAATCATACCGTAGAAAACTGGCTGAGTATTATAGCCGCTATGATATTGAGGTAGATTATACAGACATTGTAGTCACTAATGGCGGTAGTGAAGCTGTTTTATTCGGTTTTCTTGCATGTCTGAACCCTGGAGATGAGATTATTATACCTGAACCTTTTTATACCAATTACAATGGATTTGCTGTCACGGCCGGAGTTAAAATTGTTCCGGTAACCTCATATATTGACAATGGATTTGCCTTACCGCCTATCTCCAGATTTGAAGAAAAGATTACTGAAAAAACAAAAGCCATCCTGATTTGTAATCCCAACAATCCAACAGGATACCTGTATTCACCAGAAGAACTGGAACAATTGCAGCAGATAGTGCTTAAACACAATCTTTTCCTTTTTGCTGATGAAGTGTACAGGGAAATGGTTTATGACGGTAAAAAGCATCAATCCATTCTCACCCTTGATGGTCTGGATGAGCACGCAGTTGTTTTTGATTCCATCTCAAAAAGATACAGTGCTTGTGGAGCCCGTGTGGGTGCTATCGTTTCCAGAAATAAAAAGCTCATGGACGCAGCCCTGAGGTTTGGTCAATCCCGCCTTTGCCCTCCAACACTTGAACAGGCTGGCGCTGAAGCCGCTATTGATGTGCCGGATAGCTATTTTGAAAACATACTGGAAGAATATAAAGCGCGTAGAGATTTGATGGTTTCGCGGTTAAACAATATGGAAGGAGTTGTATGCCCAAATCCGGGTGGTGCTTTTTATGCTGTGGTTAAACTTCCTGTTGATGACTCTGAAAAATTCTGCCAGTGGATATTAGAAGATTTTGAATATCAAAATCAAACCGTCATGATGGCACCGGCTCCAGGATTTTATGCTACTCCAGGTCTGGGAAAAAATGAAGTTCGTATTGCTTATGTTTTGAATACGACTGAACTTGCCCGGGCCATGGATGCCCTGGAACAAGCTTTAAAAGTTTATCCTGGCAGAACCATATAATCCATTGATCACTCTGATTTCCCCATAAAGTATTTTTTACGAAACCAAAGCGCTACATTAACCAGTGAAATAAGAACGGGAACTTCGATAAGCGGTCCTATTACAGTAGCAAATGCCTCTGCACTGCTTATTCCAAATACGGCTACGGCAACGGCTATTGCTAATTCAAAATCATTGCTGCCGGCTGTAAATGCCATGGTCGTTGACCTGGAATAACCAATTCCCATTGATTTTGCGATAAAAAATGTAACAAAAAACATAATGCTGAAATAAAAAATATACGGAATGGCAACCCTGAGTACATCCAGCGGCAATTCGATGATTTTTTCACCTTTTAGAGAAAACATCACAAAAATGGTAAAAAGCAATGCAATGGGCGTCAGCCACTTAACCCTGCTGATATATTGAGAATAATACCATTCTTCACCTTTGAATTTTTTTAATAATAAACTGGAAAGTAAACCAGCAAAAAACGGAATTCCCAGATATATCAAAACCGTAACAGCAATTTCAACGATAGAAACTTTAACCACAGCACCGTGAAATCCAAACAAAGGCGGCAAATAGGTTATGAATATATAGGCATATACAGAATAAAAAATAACCTGAAAAATGGCATTGAAAGCCACCAAACCGGCAGCCAGCTCGGAATCGCCTTCTGCCAGATCGTTCCATACCAAAACCATGGCAATACACCTTGCCAGCCCCACAAGGATAACCCCGACCATCAACGAAGGATGATTATGCAGGAACAACAAAGCCAGTACAAACATCACTATGGGGCCTACAATCCAGTTCTGCACAAGGGAAATACTTAAAAGTTTTAAATTGCTGAACACCATAGGTAGTTTTTCATATTTTACTTTTGCCAGAGGTGGATACATCATCAATATCAAGCCAATGGCTATGGGAATATTCGTTGTTCCTACGGAAAATTTATCCCAGAATTGGGCAATCTCCGGATAAACATAACCGGCAAATACACCTACCCACATGGTCAGAAAAATCCAAAGGGTCAGATAC
>CAYNBC010000249.1:0-3655 GCA_964395255.1 uncultured Sphingobacteriales bacterium
GATAATCTGGTTTTTCCATAATGTATTCATGGAGGGAAATTCATTTATGTCAATACCCCAGACAGTTCGTAATCCAAGCATAAGCCATTCATTCACGAAATCTTTTTCATGAAGTTGTTCCTGCTCATCATACTTTTCTCCTTTCAAGACTTTTGTGATATAATGAGTATTAGGGGTTATATTCCATTTTCTGGAAAAGCCGTTGTAAGAGTGAGCCGAAGGGCCTATTCCCAGATAAGGTATCCGTTTCCAGTAATTCAAATTGTGAACAGCCAGTGCATTTTCCCGGGCAAAATTGGAAATCTCATAGTGAAGATATTGATTTTCACCGGCTATTTGATGCAATAAAAGAAATTGTGCCCTTATATTTTCTTCATCGGGAGACGGCAGTTTGTTTTTTCTAATCATAATGGCATAAGGTGTACGGGCTTCTACCGTTAAAGCATAAGCCGAAAAATGGGGTATGCCAAGATTTACAATTTGCTGAAAGTCATATAGCAATGATTTTTCCGAACTTCCTGGAATCCCATAAATGAGGTCTATCGTAATGTTTTTAAACCCCACATTCAGGGATTCGTATATGGAATGATAAGCCTGTTGTCCTGAGTGTGTCCTTCCCAGAAATTGCAGCAAATTATCGGAAAAAGACTGAACACCAATACTTAACCGGTTTATACCAAGATTCAGGTATGCTTTGAGTTTCTCCCTGTTTAAATCGTCAGGGTTGGCTTCCAGCGTAATTTCCGTAGTTTTATCCCAATGATAAATACAGGATAGCTCATGGAGAATTTTTTCAATAAAAGAAACTGCAACCAAACTGGGAGTCCCGCCTCCAAAATAAATGCTGGTTAATTTTTTCTCTCTTAAATAATCCTTTTGAATCCGGATGTCTTGCAATATGGCTGTTAATAATTCGTTCTGGTAATTTCTTGAAACGCTAAAATGAAAATTACAGTAAATACATGCCTTACGACAATAAGGAATATGAATGTAGATGCCGGACATTCAAATGTTTTTATATCTTTGAAACCACAAAGAAAAATAATTTCATCCATTAGACATATTGAACAACCGTGATGGGTTTAAAGCATAAAATATACTTCGTTTTTCTTTTTCTGTTTGTATTCCATGTGCCGGCATTTTCTCAGCTGGGAGGGAGGTATGTATTTAATTTTCTGGAATTACCGTGGTCAGCCCGTTCGGCAGCTCTGGGGGGAAAAATAACTCCGGTTTATGATAAAGACCCCAGTCTTGCCATAAACAACCCTTCGTTGCTGAACAAAGACATGAATGGCCGCTTTGATGTAGGCATTACTTCCTACCTTGCCGGCATAGTATACGGGAGCGCTTCGTATGTTTATGAAGCAAAGGAACAGCTCCATTTCATGGGAAGTTTGCGCTATATAGGATATGGAGAATTTATCAAAGCAGACGAAACCGGTAAAATTTTAGGGACTTTCTCTGCGGGTGAATATGCTTTGGGCATTAGTGCCGGCTATGAAATTAATGAATACTGGAAAGCCGGAATGGGAATTAACTGGGTCTGGTCGCAATATGAATCTTACAAATCGTATGGGTTCAGTACTGATTACGCCCTGACCTATCACAATAAAGACAGATTATTAACGGCTACTTTTTTGATAAATAATCTGGGAGCCCAGCTAAAAAGCTTTGGAGAAGAAATAGCCCCTTTGCCATTAAATATTCAGGTGGGTGTTTCCAAAAAGCCCGAACATATGCCTCTGAGATTTATTGTTATTGCTCATCACCTGAATATTCCGGATTTTACTTATATCGACCCCAATAAACAAACAATCCAGACCTTTGGAAATGACAATAACACCAATGAGCAAAAGATACCTTTCTCGGAAAAACTTTTCCGGCACTTTATTTTTGCCGGAGAACTTGTTCTGTCAGAGAATTTTCATATTCGTTTTGGGTACAATCATCAAAGGCGTAAAGAAATGCAACTATCTACCCGGCCTGGCATGGTAGGTTATTCATTCGGTTTCGGCCTTCGTATCAATAAATTTTATTTGAGCTACGCCAATGATTTCTATCATGTAGGAGGCAGGTCCAATCATTTTACCCTTACTTTGAATCCTTCGGAATTTCATTTCAAAAGAAAAAAATCAGGAGATGAATAAATGGAGCGTTTTTTTTCTGGTTCAGTTCTTTCTGGTAAATATTTCCTTTTCACAGACAGTTGAAAAAATATATAATCCTGCACTGGATGGTCTGAAGCAACTGGAAAAAGCGGTTGCACAGGCAAAAAAAGAACATAAGCATGTTTTGATTCAGGTAGGAGGTAATTGGTGTCCCTGGTGCCATCGCTTTTATCATTTTACTCACGATAATCAGGAACTGGATTCTATCATCCGGCAACACTATATCCTGGTTTATCTTAATTATAGCAAAGAAAACAAAAATAAACCCGCATTGAAAGAGCTTAAAAATCCTCAGAGATTTGGTTTTCCTGTTTTATGTGTTCTGGATGAAAAAGGAGAGCTCATTCATACACAGGATAGTTCTTTTCTGGAAGAAGGGAAAAGTTATAATCTGGAGAAGGTTAAACGGTTCCTTTTGCTCTGGACACCGGATGCTGTACATGGAGTTACAAATTAGGTGAGTCCGGATTTTGGGCTGGATATTTCAGGCTTTGTTTTAATTTTTCAATCTGACTTTCTGAAAGTCCTTCAGGTTCGATGCCTGCCATTTTACATTGAAAATATATTTTCATGGATTTGATGCAGATATCTATCCTGTCAAAAGCTTGAGTCAGGTTTTCTCCTTTTGCCAGTATTCCGTGTTTTTCCCAGAATACCACAGGATATTTTTGAAAGGCTTCAGCAGTATGCATAGCCAGATTTATGCTGCCCGGTTCAGAATATTTTACAAAACCAACTCCTTCTGGCAGAAATACGACACTTTCTGGTTGCATACGATGAATTATCCGGCTTAAGCTCCTGGCTGAACAGAGGTTTTTATCATGGGTTATGGCAATCGCTTCTACGGGGTGAACATGCAAAAGGGCTTTTGTTTCGGGACAGCTAAGCATAACGAGTACATGGGTTAAATATTCTGAACTGGGATGAATGTTGGAGCTGGTCCCATAAAAATTAAGTTTATTATCTTCTAACCGGCCTGCGACCATATTATCTTCCGGATGGGTGTAAATATCTTCCCACCTGGAACCGGATGCTGAAATGAAAAAGCTAAGCTGACCTGATTGATGGAAACTTTTTTCTTCGATTTTTTTATAGGCAGCAGAATACGGAAAATTTAACCTTAAACTAAAATTTCCACTACTGGCGTCCGACCAGCCTCTCTGTAAAATTCTCAGGGATATTTTTTTTATTTCTGACTGAAGGATTCTCATAAATGTAATTTTTTTTGACTCAAGATAAAAGAAAAAAGTTGAAAATATCCTTTATCATATCACAGAAAAATGGGTTGAAATTATGCATATGAATAGAATTTTTTATCTTTGCAGCCCATTTCTGAATGGTGGAAAAAAGTCGTTCTTTGTTTTCATGAATAAAAAGAAAAACGGGGTGTAGCGCAGCCCGGTTAGCGCATCTGCTTTGGGAGCAGAGGGTCGGAGGTTCGAATCCTCTCACCCCGACACTGGTTGGTCCCGTAGCTCAGCTGGATA
>CAYNBC010000250.1:0-3646 GCA_964395255.1 uncultured Sphingobacteriales bacterium
GGTAAAGCAATTGAACAAATTGTTATTTTAATTTAATTTTAAGTTTTTTCATTGCTTTGCCTGATTAAAAATAGTTTAAATGATTTTTAAAAAATATTAACATCTTAATAAACAGATTATTGTTGAATTTTGAAAACAAAAAATTATGAAAATAGCATTTGTCGGAACATATCCTCCCAGGCAATGCGGAATAGGAACATTTACGAATAATTTGCTCAAATCGGTAGCAGCCAATTTACCTGAAGAGGAATTTGAATCATCCACTTCTGTCATCGCCATCAATGACACAGAAGAAGGCTATGATTATCCTCGTGAAGTCAAATATGTCATTAATCAAAATGCATTGATTGATTATATCCATGCAGCCAATTATATCAATATCCACAATTCAAAAGCCTGTGTTATTGAGCATGAATTTGGAATTTTTGGCGGAGAAGATGGGGTTTATATTTTACCTTTTATACACAGATTGCAGGTTCCTTTAATAGTAACTTTTCATACGGTTTTGAAAGAACCCCGTTTTATGCAAAAAATCATTGTACAACAGCTGGCAGAAAAAGCTGAGAAAGTAGTGGTAATGAGCCAGCGGGCTGTCAGGTTCTTACATCAGATTTACGATGTTCCCGAAAATAAAATCAGGGTTATTGAACATGGAGTACCTGACTTTCCAGCAGTCAACCAGCAGGAAATGAAAAAAAAATTTAATTTCAGTGGAAGAAAAGTCATTTTAACATTTGGATTATTAAGCCGGAACAAGGGAATTGAAACCGTCCTCTATGCTTTGCCTGAAGTTGTAAAAAAACATCCTAATACATTATATCTTATTCTGGGTAGCACCCATCCCAATGTTTTAAGGCATTCCGGAGAAAGCTACCGCAACCATCTCAAAATGCTTGTCCATCAGCTGGGTCTGGAAAATCATGTATATTTCAATAATCAATTTGTTTCCGAACAACAACTTTTTGAATATTTAAACGCTGCCGATATATATGTTACACCTTATTTGAATGAAGCCCAGATTACATCTGGCACACTGTCATATGCCATCGGTGCAGGTGCTGCCGTTGTTTCCACACCTTATTGGCATGCTCAGGAATTACTTTCAGATAACCGTGGACGATTATTCGATTTCAAAGACTCTCAAAAACTTTCTGAAATTATTATAGAACTATTTGATAACCCCGACCTTCTGCAAGAGCTCAGGCATAATGCATACGAATATGGGAAAAAATTACGGTGGCCTAAAATAGGTAAACAATACCTGGACCTTATAGAAGAAGTTCATCAATCGTTTAATTATGAGATTAGAATACGCAAATTTCCCATCGACCCGCAAATCATGCCTACTTACAATCCAGAGCATATTTTCAGACTAACAGATGATACTGGCATCATTCAACATGCCAAGTACGGTATTCCCAATTTAAAAGAAGGCTACTGCCTGGATGATAATGCACGCGCACTCCTTTTCTGCCTGCTTGCTATTCGTCAACGGAAAGATAAAAATATTGAAAAACTTCTACCCATTTACCTTTCATACATTCATTACATGCAGAATCCTGACGGCTCGTTTCGCAATTTTCTATCTTTCTCACGGCAATTCCTTGACAAAAGAGGTAGTGATGATTCATTTGGAAGAGCTATCTGGGCTATTGGTTTTCTCATCAAATTTCCACCTAACGATTCCTATAAACAAACAGGTCTTGAAATTTTCAAAAAATCAATCCCTTACTTTTCAAAATTGACTGCACCTCGCGGTATTGCCAATACGATAATAGGTATTTCCTACTATCTGAAAGTTCATCCCGAGGATGAAAAAATTATGAATATTTTAATGGAACTGGCCGACAAACTGGTGGCTCTCTATAAAAAGCATAAGGACGATACATGGGAATGGTTTGAAGATTATTTAACTTATGATAATGGCATCATGCCCATGGCATTAATCCATGCTGGCGAAGTAACCAACAATTCCGAATACCTTGAAATTGGGAAAATAACACTTGAATTCCTGACCAGTATCAATTTCAACAATGAATATTATGCTCCTGTTGGTAATCAGGGATGGTACATGAGAGGTCAACAAAATGCTCAGTTTGACCAGCAAGCTACCGATACAATGATTTCAGTCCTGATGTATTATCAAGCTCACCAGGTGCTGAAAAAGAAAAAATATTTTGAACTCATTTTTAAAACTTATCTCTGGTTCCTCGGTGAGAACGCTTTGCGTTTACCACTCTACGATGACGAGACCCATGGCTGCTGTGATGGCTTGCAGGAAACCGGACTTAACCGCAACCAGGGGGCTGAAAGTACGCTCGCTTACTGGATTTCTCATCTCACTGTCTTACTGGCTCTTGAACGCGAATATGAATATATAAAAGATTTGTAAAATGGCTGTTGTAAAAAGATTCGAAGGAAATCCCATCCTGACGAAAGATGATGTACCTTATGAGGTGGCTACTGTTCATAATGCAGGAGTCGTAAAGCACCAGGGAAAATACATCATGATTTTCAGGTCGCATTTACTCAATGGGAGAAGCATTCTTGGTAAAGCCATCAGTGATGATGGATTTCATTTTCAAGTGGATGATAAACCATTTATGGTACCTGAAAAAACAGGTGTTTTTGCTAAATACGAAGAATATGGTGTAGAAGACCCACGCATTACAATGATAGATGGTAAATATTACATTACCTATTCTGCTTACTCCCGGCACGGTGTTCGAATAGGCCTGGCAGCTACCGAGGATTTTGAAAATGTCGAAAGAATAGCTTTAATTACGGAAGCTGATTATCGAAATGTGGTGATTTTCCCTGAAAAATTCAACGGCTTGTATGCCCGTCTTGACCGCCCTCATTCTGAAATCAGTCCCTGGTCTATCTGGATTAGCTGGTCTCCTGATTTAATTTACTGGGGGAATTCCGAACTCATTATGAAACCTGTTCAATATCATTGGGATGAAATGAAGATTGGCCCTGGAGCACCACCTATCAAAACACCTCAGGGATGGTTAAGCATTTATCATGGCGTTTTTCCCACCATGGACGGTAGTGTTTACCGCCTGGGGGTAGCCCTGCATGACCTCAATAATCCCGCCCATATCGTAGGTGTTAGCGATTCATGGATTTTACAGCCCGAAACCGAATATGAAATCACTGGTTATGTCCACAATGTTGTTTTTACCTGTGGAGCTGTTCCCGAAGATGATGGCACAGTAAAAATCTATTGGGGCGGTGCCGATAAAGTTATGAATGTAGGTACAGCCCGGATAAGCGAACTCGTTGATCTTTGTTTAAATCACTCAAGACCTGCACTTTAAAAAATTTGTGAAGATGAAAATTGCTGTTTTGAGTCCGGTATCCTGGAGGACACCTCCCAGAAAATACGGTCCATGGGAGCAGGTTGCATCCAATCTAACCGAAGGACTGGTAAAAAGAGGCTTTGATGTTACACTTTTTGCTACAGCCGACTCTATTACTTCAGCCAAACTGGAAGCCGTTATTCAAAAACCATATTCCGAAAATCCCGAAAGTGACCCCAAAGTTGACGAATGCCTTCATATTAGCCATTTGATGGAATCAGCCCATCAATTTGATATCATTCACAATCATTTTGATTTTTTGCCTCTTACCTATTCCAGGC
>CAYNBC010000251.1:0-3561 GCA_964395255.1 uncultured Sphingobacteriales bacterium
TTTTTGTGGCTGTTAATTACAGTTACCGTAATTTTGCACCTTAAATTAATCAATTCATGGAAGTACTGGGTACCCTTATCAAAAGAGCCATCGAGCTGAGGAGTAAATTTCCTTTCGATGAAAACAAATTGCCTCCTTACGAAATTCAGAAAAAAGAACTGAAAAAACTACTCACCAAAGCCAGCGATACAACTTTTGGAGAATATTATGGCTTTTCGAAAATTCTGAAAAGCAAAGACATCGTCCGTACGTTTCAGGAATCCGTACCCACTTTTGATTATTCTTCCATTTATAAAAAATGGTGGTATCGTTTGCTGAACGGAGAGACTTTTGTAACCTGGCCGGGCAGGGTAAAATATTTTGCTCTCAGCTCCGGTACTTCAGAAGCCAGTTCCAAATATATCCCCGTTACAACCGATATGATCCGGGCTATACGGAAAACAAGTATCCGGCAGATACTTTCTCTGGCTTATTTTAATTTTCCCAAGGAATTTTTCAACAAAGGTATATTGATGCTGGGAGGAAGCACCCACCTCCAGTACAACGGCACATACTACGAAGGAGATTTATCGGGTATTTCAGCCAAAAACATACCTTTCTGGTTTCAACATTTTTATAAACCCGGCAAACGCATTGCCCGGGAAAGAGACTGGGAAACCAAACTGGAAGAAATTATCAGAAAAGCCCCCGAATGGGATATTGGTGTTATATGCGGTGTGCCAGCATGGTTGCAAATTCTTATGGAAAGAATTATCGACAGATACAAGGTAAAAACCATTCATGATATCTGGCCCAACCTTTCGATTTATGCATGGGGAGGTGTTTCGCTCGAACCCTACAAAAAAGGTTTTGAAAAATTACTGGCACGGCCTATCATTTACATGGAAACATATCTGGCTTCGGAAGGATTTATTGCCTATCAGTCACGGCCCGATACAAATTCCATGAAACTGGTGCTGGATAACGGCCTGTTTTATGAATTTGTACCTTTTAATGAAGAAAATTTTGATGAAGACGGCAATTTGAAAGAAAATCCTCAAACCTTAACCATTGATCAGGTGGAAACCAACAGGGATTATGCCCTCCTGCTGAGTACATGTGCCGGTGCATGGCGCTACCTTATAGGCGATACCATTAAATTTACCCGTCTAAACCCTCCTGAAATACAAATTACCGGACGAACCAAACATTTTATGAGTCTCTGCGGGGAACATCTCTCCCAGGAAAATATGAATGCAGCTGTTAAAAAACTGGAAGACAGCTTGAATGTCGATATCCGTGAATTTACCCTGACCGGTATTCGATATGATACCATGTTTGCTCACAAATGGTATCTTGGTACCAATGACCCGGTAAACCCTGAGGAAGCAGCCAGAATACTTGACGAAAGCCTCAAAGTGTTAAACGATGATTACAGGGTCGAACGCATTGCCGCTATTCGTAATGTCTTTGTCGAAGTATTGCCATTACAGGTATTTTACGATTTTATGGAATTGAAAGGCAAACTGGGTGGTCAACATAAATTCCCGCGGGTTTTAAAAGGGAAAATTCTGGAAGAATGGGAACATTATTTGAAAGAAAAAACTACAAACCCGCTGAATAATGTCTGACAAAGCTGTACTGGAAGGTATTTTACTGGGGCTAACGCTGGCTGTATTACTGGGACCCGTCTTTTTTGCCTTACTTCAAACTGCCCTGAACAAGGGATTTCTGGCAGGCTTATCCATGGCTTTAGGTGTAATGCTTGGTGATGCTTTCCTTATTTTTCTTTCCTATCTGGGCCTGTCTCAGATTATGACTTACAATCAATTTGCTTTTTATTTCGGTCTGGGAGGAGGTATCCTTCTGATTATTTTTGGTATTATTACTTTTCGAAAAAAAATCAGGTTCAGGGATATGAGACCATCCCCTGATGTTTTTGCTCCTGCCCGTGCTTACAAACGCATCGCCAAAGGCTTTATCCTGAATATTTCCAATCCTTTTCTGTGGATTTTCTGGATTTCCGTGGTAAGTGCAGTTCATAGCAGCTATGGGGGTAATTTTTTCAAATCAGCCATGTTTTTTATTTCAGCTCTCTCCACTGTTTTTCTTACCGATGTGCTGAAAATTTTTCTTTCCCATAAAGTAAAAAGATTGATTCGACCTAAAACCATGGTGATTATCAACCGGACTGTTGGGGTTTTAATGATGTTTCTCGGAGTGATTCTTCTTGTTCGTGTTTTTTATAATTTCTCTTAACATGAGAGCTGTCATTCAAAGAGTGGACTATACCCGTGTAATTATTGATAATCAGCTATATTCATCCATCGGCAAGGGATTACTGGTTCTTCTGGGTATTGAAGAAGAGGATGATATGACAGATGTGGAATGGCTGGCCAAAAAAATAGCAGGGTTAAGAATTTTTGCCGATGAAAACGACCTGATGAATCTTTCCCTGCATGACATTGGGGGTGAAATAATGGTAGTCAGTCAGTTTACCCTTCATGCAAGCACGCGAAAAGGCAACCGCCCTTCCTTTATCAAAGCAGCTAAACCTGAAAAAGCCATTCCCCTGTATGAAAAATTGATTGAAGAACTCAAAAACCGTTATCACTGCAAAGTGCAGTCTGGAAAATTCGGAGCCATGATGAATCTGGAACTCCTGAACAATGGCCCTGTAACGATACTCATCGACACCAAAAACAAAGAATAATTACCTCTGCCAGCCGGATGGATTTTTCCGCCATTCGTTCAATAATTCCATATCCGAAGCCTGAATGTATTTCATATTCATGGCTTCCTCTATCAACACAGGATAATTGCTTAATGAGTAAAATGGAATATTCCGTTTTTGAACTTCATTGGATGCGATATCAAATTCATAGCTGAATATGGAAATCAATCCCATAACCTGAAAGCCCTGTTGAACCAGGGCATCCACAACACCAAAACTGGATTTGCCCGTTGAAACCAGGTCTTCCACCACAAGAATTCTGTCGGAAGGTAAAATATTGCCTTCGATGGCATTATTGCGGCCATGCTCTTTGGCTTTTGTTCGCGCATAGGAAAAAGGCATTTTTAACATATCGGCTATCAAGGCCCCATGAGCTATGCCGGCTGTGGCAACGGCCACAATGTGGTTGACTTCGGGAAATTTGTCCTTGATTAATTGATGAAAATAATATTTGATAATTTCCCTCGACTCAGGATAAGACAATAAAATTCTGTTATCACAATAGATGGGAGATTTCCACCCCGATGCCCATGTAAAAGGTTTTTCCGGCCTTAAAATAACGGCTTTTTTTTCCAGCAATTCATGAGCAATCTTTCTCGCTACAACCTTATTAAATATCATAAGTCTGGTAGATTTAGGTGTTTTTGCCTGTACAAAAATCGTAATTCTAAGGTATTCTCCGTTGCTTCGGTTATTTTTTCATTTATATATTTTAAAATTTTAAAGGTCAACCCGTCATTTCAGGGATTGAGCAGCCTGTAAAGGCTATTATTTCATTCACATAAATTATTTTTTTTGCAAAAAATTTTTTAACATTTTTTTTGTGAAATATTGAAATGATAATATAT
>CAYNBC010000252.1:0-3540 GCA_964395255.1 uncultured Sphingobacteriales bacterium
GATTTTAAAGGATTAAAACAATTTTAGTCTATCCAGCTCCTGTATGGTGGCTTTCACTGCTTTGGCTGATTTTTTCAAAAGCTCCATTTCTTTTTTGTTCAGATTTAATTCAATAATTTTCTCCACACCATTTTTTCCTAAAATAACGGGAACTCCGAAGTAAATATCCTGTAATCCATATTCACCTCTAAGCCAGGCACTTGTTGGAAGTATCCTTCTCTGGTTTCGAAGGATGGTTTCAACCATAAGAGCAGCAGAAGCACCTGGAGCATACCAGGCCGAAGTACCCATCAGCTTGACCAACTCACCACCCCCCTTAATCGTTCTGTCAACCAGGGCGTTAATCTGACCTTCACTCATAAGCTCTGTGATGGGAATTCCACCAACGGTTGTATAGCGTGGTAAAGGCACCATGGTATCTCCATGACCTCCCATCAATACAGCCTGAATCTCTTTGGGTGAAACATTTAATTCCAGAGCAATAAAAGACTTAAATCTGGCCGTATCGAGTACGCCAGCCATTCCAAAAACCCTGTTTGATGGAACCTTGGCTGTAAGATAAGCTGTATAGGTCATAACATCGAGAGGATTGGAAACGACTATAATCTTTGCACGCGGACTATAACGAATTACATTTTCCGTAACTTCTTTTACAATTTTTGCATTGATAGATATCAAATCTTCCCTGCTCATACCCGGTTTTCTTGGCACACCCGAAGTAATTACAACCACCTCACTATCATAAGTTTTTGAATAGTCGTTTGTAAAACCATAAATGCGGGTATCATATAGCATGACAGGAGAAGTTTCCCACATATCCAGAGCTTTTCCTTCAGCAATTCCAGGCTTAATATCAATCAATAATATTTCATCAGCAACTTCTTTGTTAGCCAGCACTTTTGCACAGGTAGCGCCAACATTTCCGGCTCCAACAATTGTAACTTTCATAATCTAATTTTTTAATTATTTAAATATTCTTATGAGCAAAATTAATAAAAATTTTTCCGTTCCAATTGAAATTAAATTCCTTTGCTTAATGTTAAGTATTTTTGTTTTTCATTTAATGACAACATTATGGTAAAAAAAGCTTTAATAACTGGAATTACAGGCCAGGATGGCGCCTATCTGGCAGAGTTTTTACTATCAAAAGGCTATGAAGTTCATGGCATTAAACGAAGGGCTTCCTTATTTAACACAGATAGAATTGACCATCTTTACAAAGACCCGCATGAAGAAGATGTAGATTTTTTCATGTATTATGGTGATATGACTGACAGCACTAATCTGATTCATATTGTTCAACAGGTACAGCCTGATGAAATCTATAACCTGGCTGCACAGTCGCATGTAAAAGTAAGTTTTGAAACACCAGAATATACTGCCAATGCTGATGCACTTGGTACATTGCGTATACTTGAAGCCGTCAGAACTCTGGGACTGGAGAAAAAAACCAGAATTTATCAGGCTTCTACTTCTGAGCTGTATGGAAAAGTTCAAGAAATACCTCAGAGCGAAAAAACACCCTTTTATCCCCGTTCACCCTATGCCGTTGCAAAACTTTATGGATACTGGATTATCGTTAATTACCGGGAAGCTTATGGTATGTTTGCCTGTAACGGAATATTATTTAACCATGAATCACCTATCAGAGGTGAAACATTTGTAACCCGTAAAATTACCCGTGCAGCTGCAAGAATTGCTCTTGACCTGCAGGACAAATTGTATCTAGGAAACTTAAATGCCAAACGAGACTGGGGACATGCCAAAGATTATGTGGAAGCCATGTGGTTAATATTACAGCAAGATGAACCTGATGATTATGTTGTAGCAACAGGAAAGACAACCACCGTCAGGGATTTTGTGAAAATGACTTTCGAATATCTGGGTATTTCACTTCGATTTGAAGGTAGTGATGTTAATGAAAAAGGTATTATTGACAGCCTCGACACATCACGATTGAATGAACTGGGTATTCAAAATTCAAAACTCAAACCGGGCAGGGTTGTACTCGAAGTTGATCCCCGGTATTTTCGTCCTACAGAAGTAGATATTCTCATAGGAGATCCTACTAAAGCTATGACAAAACTTGGCTGGAAGCCCCGTCATACACTCAACGAGCTCATCGTAGATATGGTATCCAGTGACCTGGAAATAATGAAAAAAGAAAGGTTTTTGTTTGATTCCGGATATAAAATCAAAAAGGAAAACAGTAATGAATAACTACCTATAATTTCAGTTTACCCTGCATAAAGCAAGATAGGTTCAGCCATGTGTAAGGAGGGATTATTTTGACTTCGACCCGGCTCTGGTTTTTTCTGAGTAATTTAATTAGTATGCAAAGTGAATTTTAATAAAAGGAACTAACAATACCGTATTTATAAGGTAATTCCATTCGTAAAAGGTATAAATCGAAAAAACGAAATCATAAAATTACTTAAAAACTACAGGCATTGAGCCATGAAGATTTAATCATTCAACAATATTTGAAACTACCCATACCAACCCCTCGGATAGGTAATTTATGAGTTCTTAATACGAAAGAATTTCTACAGGTGGCAAAAGGCATTTCAAAAGCTTTTTCGACTGAAAAATATCATATTGCTGTCTTCATAAACCAATTGCCACCGGGAATCTTTCTTCATTAATGGAATAAAATTATTGTCATAAAAGCTTTCAGGATTCATCATAAAGATGGATTGGAAATGGTATTTTTTATCCATCCGGTAAAAACTATTTAAAGTAGTATCCGATTTAATGCTATAAAACACATCGGATGAAAAGTGCCTGGAGTAGGCTTCGGGTCTTGAATCAATAAATGGCCTTATTTGTGGAAACCCAAACCAGATTAAAGTTCCTCCTGCATCAAAATTATTAAATACAGGATTTTTTAGTTCATTTTTAATAAGGTGCTCCAGTTTCCGGGTGTACTTTTTATCTACCCCAAGACCTGTTTCAGGGCCAAAAGGGATATAATATTTGACTCCAGTTAAAACAAATAAAATCAAACAAATAACAACCAATGCTTTCATACTGAGCTTATCCCGGGCCATTAATCTTTGAAGGGAAACCCAGATAAACAACAAACCCAAAATGCATGCAAGTGCTATATTTCGCTGCATATAAATTCCCAGAAAAATACCTACCAGCGCAAGTAAAGAAAAAAATACCCATTCCGCTTCCAGTTTTCTTTCTCTTTCCATGAAATACTGTACTATAAATACAAGAATAACTCCTGTTAAAACATAATAAAGCAAATATGGTGTTAAGAAATACTGAAAAAGATGGGTGTTATTTAAATGTATACTGGAACGGAATTCCTGAGGAATCAAGGTAATTTTTGAATTGATGAGGTAAGGTTCCAGAATTCCACCAAAACCATTTACATTGATTAGCATAGCCAATAAAACTGCAATAAAAACTTTTAATAATTCCAGAAGCTTTTCGATATCTTTTGACATCAGGGCTGAAAAGCATGCAAGAGCAATAATAAATGGGCCCAGAAAGAAATAAATATGAAGATTATTCCAGATAATCTGAAAT
>CAYNBC010000253.1:0-3497 GCA_964395255.1 uncultured Sphingobacteriales bacterium
AGCCAGGGAAATCAATAAAATCATTTCTTTAATCAATAACAAGCCTTCCAATCTTGAACTGGATGTACTACTGAAAAAAATCCCTCAACTCTATGAAGACATTTTAACTCTTTCCCTTTTTGAGGAAGAAACAGAAATTGAAATAAGCTCCGGGGTTGAATCTCAACAAAAAGAGCAAATTACAGTAAAAGAAACTCCGGAACAGAGTAAAGAAAAATCTCCAAAAAGTTTTCACTTTGAACCTCATTTAGAAACAGAACCCATTCAGGAAACTCATCAGCAAGAATCGAAGGAGATTGCTCAGGAAGAAAAATCGAAAGTAGAAGAAACGCAGACCCCTGAAAAAGAAGAAGACGAACAACCCGGTCTTTTTAAAGACAAAGAACCCTCTCCCGAACAAAAACCTTTGTTTGAAAAGTTCTCCAAACAAGAAAAATCGGTGTATGAAAAAATTGCCCAAACCAAACAAACCCCCGTTGCTGAAAAAGTTAAAAAAACACCCATCTCTGATATCCGTTCAGCCATTCCACTCAATATGAAATTGATATTTATCAAAGAGCTATTTAAAAACGACCAGAAAGAATATAAAAATTTCATCGATTTTCTCCAGAAATGCGGTACCTACTCGGAAGCCAAATTGTATTTCACACAGGAAATGGAAAAACATCCTCACTGGGAAAAGCATCCTGAACATATTGATTATCTGATGGAATTACTGGAACGTAAATTCCGTGTTTAAAAAATTTTTTTCTTTATCATTTTTTATTGTATATTTGAACATCCGGTTAATTTGTTCTAAAAGTTGAAAAATCAAAATAACACTGAACAAATAATTATGGTAGCCAGGGAGCTTTTTAGCCAGTACGGATACCAGAAAACAACGATGGATGATATCGCCCGGAAACTCCATAAAGGTAAAAGCTCTTTGTACTATTATTTTAAAAGCAAGGACGAGGTTTTTGAGTCTGTCATTGAGTATGAAGCATCACTACTTCGTAAAAAGCTGGCAAAAGCACTGGAGAAAGCCAGAACTCCCATGGATAAAATTAAAATTCACAGCGTAACCAGAATGGAAATCATCCGCGACCTGGTCAATTTTTATGAAGCTCTTAAAAATGATTACCTGAATCATTTGCCTTTTATCGAAAAGGTTCGGGCCAAATATGATAAAGAAGAAACAGAAGCCCTGAAAGCCATTTTACTGGAAGGTGTTGAACAGGGTTATTTTGAAATTGAAGACCCGGATTTGTATGCCCGTGCTATGACACTGGCATTAAAAGGAATTGAAATTCCTTTGTTTGTTCAACCTGAAACTAAACAGGATTCAGAAAAGATAATTCAAAGTTTATTGAACATTCTTTACTATGGTATTATGAAAAAAAGTTAAATGTAAAATTTTTTTATCGAATTTTCGTCTATTTTAATGTATTGTTCAAAAAGTTTATGGAAAAACTATTTAAAAAAATCATATCATTCCGGATTTACCTGCTGATTTTAATAGCTGTCATATCCATTGCTTTTTTGGGTTTGATTCCAGGGTTAAGGATTAACCCGGATGTGGTAGATTATCTACCCGATTATGACCCGGCTGCCCGGGCATTTAAGCAGGTTGGTAAAGAATTTGGGGGCAATTTCATTGGTTTTGTAGCCCTGGAAGCAGAAGATATTTTTACTCCTTCTGCTATGGAAGATATACGCAAAATCACTGACAGCCTGGAATATATGCCCGGTGTAAGTTTTGTTTCCTCTCTTACCAATGTTACCGATATCAAAGATGCAGGAGGATTTGTTGAAATTAATCCTTTAATTGATCCCTTCACCATTCCTGATTCCCTGGAATTACAACAATTGAAAAACTATGTTTTAACCAATGATTTGTTTTCAGGCACTCTGGTTTCGGAAGATGGTACCACCGCTCTCATTGTCATTCGGTTTGAAGACCGTCCCGATAAAATGGAATATATTCGAAATACAAGGGAAAAAATTTTGCAAATACCTCTTAATCATTCCCTGCAGATAGGGGGCCTGCCTTTCCTGCTGGCTGACTTAAGCCATCTTATTTCAAAAGACTTATTATTCCTTGCCCCATTAGCTTTTATATTGATAGTCATTGTACTTTTTTCAGGGTTCAGGCATTTAGCCGGAATATTGATCCCTTTGATTACTGTGATTACTGCTATTATATGGACATTAGGAACAATGTCTTTACTACATGTCGAAATCACTCTTGTTACCAATATTATTCCCGTTATAATTCTGGCAGTCGGTTCGGCTTATTGTATTCATATTATTAACAGGATTTACAACCGTCAGCAGCCTGAAAACAAAAAAGATATTCCCATTCACATGGCATCCATCGTAATACCGGTATTTCTTGCCTCAACCACCACCATGTTTGGTTTTATATCATTCATTTTTGGTAGTTATCTTTCGATGATACGGGAATTCGGGTATTTTTCAGCCCTGGGAATTTTATATTCATTCATTCTTTCCGTTATTCTGGGCCCCATCTTTGTTTCTTTTCTATCAACTAAACCATCAAAGAAAAAAGTATTTAATAGCCATTCCGTAAAATTCCATCAATTTCATCCGGGATTTCTTGCTCATAAATGGCTTTTAATAATTTCAGGCATTATTCTGATGCTTGGGCTAAGCGGCATATTCAGGATAGAACGCAAGTTTGATTTGGCCAGTTATTTCCGAAAAGATTTTCCAGCTCGTGTTGCGGAAAATAAAATTCGAGAAAAGTTTGGCGGTTCTTTACCCGTTTTTATTGAGGTAGATGCAGATATTAAAAATCCGGAAACTCTGGTTAAAATCGACAGCATCGAAAAAGCCCTTCAAAAGTATGGCCATATCAAACATACTCAATCCATAAGCCGGATTATCAAAAAAATGAATCACATCATGGGTGAAGGCTATCGCATACCCGATACCAGACAGAAAATTGAAAATCTGTTTTTCTTGCTTGAAGGGCAGGATATTACCCGGCAACTGGTCAATGATAATCATCAAAAAGCGTTGATTCAGGGTATGTATTATGCTCAAAACCCTTCCGAGATGAAGGTATTTGTCGATAGAATGAATAAACTAGCCACTACACTGGAAACACCGGATGTTCATTTTATTTTTACAGGATTTGCATCCATTTATGAAAAAATTGACAGTCATCTCCTTAAAAGTCAGATAAAAAGCCTTATCATAGCTATTTTGCTGGTCTGGGCAATTATTTTTATCATTTTGCGGAATTTCAAACTAGCGCTTATCAGCCTGATACCAGTAATTCTTACTTTGTTAATACTTACCGGAACCATGGGCTGGCTCCGAATTCCTCTTGACATGGCCACAGTTCTCGTTGGAAGCATCAGTATAGGGATTGGTATTGACTATTCGATACATTTTATCAGCCGTTTCAGGCAGGAAATAAGTAAAGGAAGTGATTTTCAAGACGCTATCTCTATGGTGTTGCAAACCACCGGAAAGTCTATTATTATTAA
>CAYNBC010000254.1:0-3495 GCA_964395255.1 uncultured Sphingobacteriales bacterium
ACCTAAAACAAATAATATTGAAAAATTTAAACCGGACTTTATCTTCTGGATGAAAAAAGGAAATGAATATACATTGCTATTTGTTGACCCCAAAGGTACCGAGCATACCGATGCCTACAGAAAAATTGATGGTTACAGGCGCATGTTTGAAGACGAACAATGTGGCAAATCAAAAATTTTTGCTGCTCAAAACATGAATGTGCGAGTGTGTTTGCTGCTCAAAGCCAAACAAATTGCAAGTGTGCCGGACAATTACAAAAAATACTGGTTTGACAACTTTAACGAAATTAAAAAAAAACTGAAAACCCACATCCTTTTTGGTGAAATATAGCATTGTGGAGTTAAAAATATTTAATCCACAAATGTTTTTCAGATAGGATCTCAAAATGGTGATTTCTATTTTTAATGACCCTTAACATAAACTATTCGCGTAACCAGGTTTTTCATGACCGGGCTGGCGGAAAACACCATCAAACCTATGTTATGTGCGAATTTCCTGGAATCTCCTGCCTTTGTTCATTTCTTTATTTCATAAGGAAAAATTTATAACATATTACCTATTTTTGCAATAAATCATTTCATTTTAAACCTGAATATGAATTCACCAAATCCCAAAGGACCTCCTGAAATCGTATACGATGATATTGGAGCGGGTCCCTGCGTGGTATTTTTACACGGATTTCTGGAATCAAAGGAAATATGGGAACATTTCAGCCAGCGTTTATCCAGTCAGTACCGGATTATTGCAGTAGACCTTCCCGGCCATGGTCAAAGCGATTGCATTGAAGAAGTGCATACCATGGAGCTAATGGCTGAAGAAGTAAGAAACATTCTGGAAATCAACGGTATCAATAAATGTGTGATGATTGGACATTCCATGGGGGGCTATGTAACTATGGCTTTTGCAGAACTTTTTCCTCAATTTCTCAAAGGTTTGGTATTATTTCATTCGCATGCAGGTGCCGATTCCGATGAACAAAAGAAAAACAGGGAAATTGCCTTGAAAGCGATTAAAAACAATCATATTCAATTTGTTTCCCAATTTATGCCCACATTGTTTGCGCCCGAAAACATCAACCGCTATGCCGAACAGATAAAAAACCTTGAGCAAACAGCCCGCAATACTTCTGTCGAAGGTATTATAGCTGCCATGGAAGGTATGAAACAAAGGCCCGATAGAGTACATATCCTTAACCAGTTGTCCGTACCTGCCTTGATTATTGCAGGTGACAAAGACAGCCGTATTCCTGTTGATATGATAAAAAAACAAATCGGAGAAAATTCCTCTGTACAGCTTGAAATCTTAAAAAATACAGGGCATATGGGATTTATTGAGGCCGAAAAAGAATCCTTTAAGCTCATTAAAAAATTTCTGTCTACGGTTTATTAAAATTTATGACATGCAGCAATATCTCGACTTACTAAAAAAAGTACTGGAAGAAGGTGTAAAAAAAGACGACAGAACAGGAGTGGGTACCCTGAGTATTTTTGGATATCAAATGCGATTTGACCTTAGCCAGGGGTTCCCCCTGTTAACCACCAAAAAATTGCACATTCGCTCTATTCTGCATGAGTTATTATGGTTTCTCAGGGGAGATACCAATATTCGTTATCTGCATGAAAACAATGTAACTATCTGGGATGAATGGGCGGACGAAAATGGTGACCTGGGCCCCATATACGGAGCGCAGTGGATTCGCTGGCCGGATTACAAAGGGGGCACCATTAATCAGATTCAAAAAGCCATTGACACCATCAAGACCAATCCCAATAGCCGGAGAATTATTGTCAATGCCTGGAATGTAGCCCAGCTGGATGAAATGGCACTGACCCCATGTCATGCTATGTTTCAGTTTTATGTTGCCAACGGAAAGTTGAGTTGCCAGCTTTATCAGCGAAGTGCCGATTTATTTCTGGGTGTTCCTTTCAACATAGCTTCCTATGCTTTTCTGACACACATGGTTGCACAGGTTTGCAGCCTGGAACCGGGTGAGTTTATCCATACTTTCGGAGATGCCCATCTTTATTTAAATCATATCGAACAGGCGAAATTGCAAATTAGCAGAGAACCCCGTCCTCTGCCCCGCTTAATACTCAATCCGGAAGTCAAAAATATCTTTGATTTCAAATTCGAAGACTTTAAAATTGTTGATTACAATCCTCATCCTCATATCAAAGCCGAAATAGCTGTCTGATGACGATTTCCATTATTGTTGCCATAGCCGAAAACCGTGTGATTGGAAACAACAATCAGCTTTTATGGCATTTGCCCGATGATTTGAAACGCTTTAAAAAGCTTACTACCGGTCATCCCGTCATTATGGGACGCAACACCTGGTTTTCTTTACCCATAAAGCCTTTGCCCCGCAGAACGAACATTGTAATTACAGACAAGAAAGAAGAAAAATACCCGGGAGCTATATCCGTATTCTCCATACATGAAGCCTTAGAGCAAATACCTCCGGGAGAAGAAGCCTTTGTGATGGGAGGAGGAATGGTTTATAAACAATTTTTACCGCTGGCTCAAAAAATTTACCTCACACAGGTGCATCATTCTTTTACGGGAGATACTTATTTCCCGGAAATCAACCCGGACGAGTGGATAAAAGAAGAGGAAATTTTCCATCCGGCCGATGAAAACCATCCATATAGCTTTAGCTTTATTGTTTTAAACCGGAAGAATTCATGATTATTTCACTGATTGCAGCCTTATCCGATAATTATGTTATCGGTCGAAACAGAGGGATGCCCTGGCATATGCCAGCTGATTTGAAATATTTTTTTCAGACAACCCGGAATCATCATGTTATAATGGGGCGAAAAACATTTAATGAATTTGGTGTTAGCAAACCTTTGCCTCATAGAACAAACCTGGTTATTAGCAGACAGAAAGATCTGAAAATTCCCGGAGCTTATGTTTTTCATTCCCTTGATGACGCACTTGAATTTGCCCGGAAAAATGGTGAAACGGAAACATTTATCATCGGTGGTGGTGAAATATACAGACAGGCCCTTCCTCTTGCCGACAGAATGTACTTAACATTTATTCATACCATCATTCCTGACGGTGATACATTTTTTCCTTCCTTTGATAAAAATGAATGGGTGCTGGTTAAAGAAAAATTTTTAAAAGCCGATGCTGAAAATCCTTTTGACCTGACTTTTCGTGTTTATCACCGTAAAAGCAGGTAATATGAATCCCGAAGCCTGCTTTTTTTATCCTCCTGAAAAAAGCAGATAAAACTTTATTTTTGCAAAAAACAAGTCCGTTGGATTTAGACATTAATATCATCAGAAAAGATTTTCCTTTTTACAGCACTGACAATCCTCATGCTGATTATGTATATCTTGACAATGCAGCCACAACCCAGAAACCAGCTACTGTTCTTGAGAGCATCCTGAACTATTATTCCACCATTAACGCCAATGTACACAGGGGGAATCACTATTTAAGCCTTCTCTCGACCGAAGCCTACGAAAACGCACGGAAAAAAG
>CAYNBC010000255.1:0-3452 GCA_964395255.1 uncultured Sphingobacteriales bacterium
CGTTCATAATGAAAGATTTTACTTTGATCTTCTGGCAAATAAAGCTGCACCAAGAGCCCCCATAAAAATGGAGTCATAATGAATGTTTATTTTAATGTCTTGTCCATAATTTCTCCTGACCATTTCGTTTACATATTTTGTTACAGCCTGGTTTCGTGCCACACCTCCGGTAAATGTAAATTCGTTTCTAACACCTCCTGAACGCGCCAGCAAAGACATGGCTCGCATCACAATGGCTTTGTGTAAACCAGCCAGTATATCGGGTTTTTTCTCTCCTACATTGATTAATTCCCGTACTTCAGCACCGGCAAATACAGTACAGGTACTGCATATATTCACTTCCTTATTGGCATTCATGGTGGTAGGACCAAGTTCATTCAAAGACATGTTAAATTCATCTGCAATATATCCCAGGTAGCGGCCGCAACCTGCAGCACACCGGTCATTCATTTGAAAACTTGTTACAAGACCATGCGAGTCCACCTGAATGGCTTTGGTATCCTGTCCTCCAATATCCAGGACGGTCCGGGTGTTCGGAAAAAAAGCATGAGCTCCAAATGCATGACACAAAATTTCAGACCTGATATTTTCTTCCGGAAAGGGTAATAAAGCACGCCCATATCCTGTACCAACCATGTTTTTGATATGAATATTCTGGTTGGACACAACATGTATATGGTCTTTTAGCGTCTGATAAAACTGGCTATATTGACTCTGCAACAAACTAATTTCCTCATTAAAGGTTTTTTCTTTTTCCCTGAAAGCTGCTGTTTCAAGATTTTTATATTCTCCATTAAGGGTTTCCAGCGATTCATCAATCAAATCATGAAAATCAAATTCATACATTTCATTTTCAACAGGGGTGATGCTTTTATCATAAACCAGTATCAGCGGGTCAAAATATTCTTTATCATATTTTAAAACTTCTTCATTGTAATGTTCACTTACAATGTCTCTGAAAAACTGGCTTTTGTTCCCCAATCCGTAAAAAAGAAATTGTTTTTTAATCTCCGGCTCAATGTCTTTGACAATCTGGTTTACAATATTTTTTATTTCTTCTTTAAGAGGTGTATCAAATGTGCTATCAATGGTTTTTAAAAACTGAATATGTAATTTTTCCAGTCGTCTTTTAAATTGAATGAATTTAAAAGCATTTTCAATGTTTTGAACGATTTCCCGAATGTCCAGGTCTTCGATGATAGTGTCAGACAGTCTTTGCTTCAGGAGATTAAAACGGGCGTTATACAATGCTTCCTGGCGGGCAATTTCAGTGGCTATCATGTAATTGGCCCGTGTATTGGTAATGCCTTTTCCTGCAATTCGTCCTTCTTCATCAACAATGACAGCTTTCGAGGTTGTGGAGCCTAAATCAATTCCAAGATAATAGTTTTTCATGATGAGATCTTTATAAATTGCTCATTATCATCTTTCTTTGTTCAAGCATCTGGAAAAATGACTCCAGACGGTTTTTGATATTGCTGTGGGAAAAATACCTGGGGTCAACCAGGTCTGACTCAATAAACCCAACAGGTATTTCAAGCCTTCTTTCCAGCTCTTTCATAATTACAAGCTGTCCGGCTGAAAAAGAATTGCAACTTTTAATAGAATTTACCAGAAAACCATCTGCGTGATATTCCTTAACACACCGGGCAAGCAACTCGATTCTTTGTTCCAGATTTAAATTGGTATAGCAGTTCATACAATACTCAGCCAGACTTTCGAGAGGCTTATCAGGATTTACCCTGAAACCCATATCATAAACACCTCCTACTTTTGTATAAGAAGAAGCTACTATGACTGCACCCTGGTCATAAAACAATTTCCAGAATTCTCTGAAATGCGTCCAGTTAGGGGGACCTTCAACAACAAGCCTGAATTTTTCTTCTTCCAGAACTCCCTCCGGGGTAACCGGACCCAGGCCTTTTTCCATGCGTTCCTGGATTTCCTTGAATAATTCAGAATAATAATCAACTGCTTCAGGAGTTCCTCTAAAACCGCTGTTTATAGGTCCGATATAATATACACCTGCAAAGTAGGCATCTATGGGTGAAGGAATTTTTTTGGTAGTATTAAAAATCTTTATGATAAGGTCTTCAACTTTCGAGGCATTTTGTAAAATCCGTTTCAGCTTCTGTTCGTCATATTTTACACCGGATACCTTTTCCATTTTGGGTATCACTTCCGTTTTCAATTGCCGCACCATGTACTCAACCATTTCAGGAGTTATTTTTCCATCTTCCTGATAAGGAGTATGCAACATGGCAATTTCAGCTTCCGGATATAGTCTTTTCAGATTTTCAAACCATTTCATAAAAGTAAAACAGCCTGTATAACTCAAAAGCAATAAATCGGGTGGAGGAATTTTATCTCCCGTTGGACCTGTATTTTCATTTAAAAACATGCCGATATCGCATTTCACATAAGTACATACATCTTCGGAATGGCCAAATTTTTCAGCTTCCTGAATAAAATCCCCTGATTTTTTTCTCATACCCGATTGAAGGGCATTGATTTCGGGATATACAGGTAACATATCAAAAGCAAGGATGAGTTCTGATAAATTGCCGGGAACAAAAGTGTAGACAACTTTTTTACCTGTTTCTTTTGCCCTGCTCAATGCTTTGAAATGATTGGTAATCATTTCCTTTTGAATGAGCATACTTTTTTCTTTTTTAACTTCCTGTTTCATAGCCCTGGTTTTAGGTTACCTGTATTTTATCCCATAGTTTAATAGAATCAGAAAAGGTTCCTACCTGTTCTTTTATTACTTTAAATTGACCTGTGTTTTCACTATACATAAACTGGATATACCGTATCTGATGGTTGAGGCAAGCTTTAAAGTATAAAGGCTGATCCAGTAAGGCAGGGTCACAAAAACTCGGTGCGGCAAAGATAATTCCGTCTGCATGTGTTTCCCTGAATCGTTTAATCAGGCGGTTTTCCTTGGGATTTTCAGCATCATATACCGAAGAAGAAAAAGTAGCATGCCTTAAATATGCTTCTATAAGCTCATTTAATGGATCATCGGTCTGGTCGTTTATATCATTTTCAATAAATCGTGAACCCAACAGAAAATCATCATCCACAATATAACATCCTGCTTTTTCAATGGTATTTATAAGGCTTAATGGCGGTTGTTCACAAAAGCTACCTACCACCATGACCCGGATATTATCCTGGGGTTCGCCTTCTTTGCAGGAAAGATGGTCAATAATTTCTGTAAGAATCTGATTGTGCTTTTCAACAGGAATCACATAACCCGCCCTGACAATGCAGTACACATCTGCTGCAGAAATTAGCCAGGGTTTTTCTCGTTTAATGTTGTATAATTCCTTTATTAATCTCCTGTTATGATTATACAAACGAATGGAGTTATTTAGTTTTTCAGGTTCCAGTTTTACTTTTCCAATACGAGTCAGGTTTTCAATAATATGTTCAAGTTCTTTTCTGTA
>CAYNBC010000256.1:0-3440 GCA_964395255.1 uncultured Sphingobacteriales bacterium
GTTCAATAGAAACCATTTAATCCGGGTGGGATTTGGGCTGAGTCGTGAACAACATTACTGGAAAAGCGATTCCACTTTTACTTTACCCGGTATGTATTATACTTTTCTTTATTCGGGTCAATTCAGAAAGTTCAGATTCAATGCTTTAAATTATTATGGGTCGAAAAATTACCCTGATTTCAGAGGGTTATTCTCAGCATCTCTCAATACTTATTATCAATGGAATGAGTATTCCTCTCTGGGATTAGAATTTACGCATATGGAAAACAATCCTGAACTTTATAAAAACGGTGAACGGCTTAATCTCAATATATATTCACGCAAGGATTTATTTGACATACGCTGGACCAGATTCAACGATAACTTTACCATTTCTGTAATGCCATTTATTGAATATTATGATTATCAGCAACTAAGGACTTTAAATAAATCGGTTAGTTTTGATTTCCGGCAGCGAAGCAATGCTTTTGTCCGGTTCTATGTTACAGCCATTGCAGGGTATTTAAAGGCACTGGATTACGATATCAAAGACTTTTTCGTTGCCAATCTACGGACATCTATGCGGATAGGCCGGTTTCTTACCAATATACGTTATTACTATGGCCCTTTCTACACCCGTGAGCAGCTTGACTATCTGGAAACTAAAATTTTTCCGCAGCGATTATATCTTTCCGCTTACTATGACCAATGGCTATTCAATAGTAAAACCCTGCTCACTTTTACAACAGATTATAATTACAGTACCCGCTACAAAAGAGGACTTTTAAGTGCTCGTCCTGAAATTTTTTATTTTACACCATATCATTTACGTATTTCTGCTTATTGTCGCTATTATCTCTTTACTGAAAATCAGGATGAATTATATATTCAGGGTATAACGGATGAACCTGCTCCAAAAACCGTAAGTCAGCGTTTTGAAATAGGTTTTGGGGTGAAAAAAGAACTGGGAATTCCTGTTAGTTTTAAAAAATTTAAAGACCTTAAAATTATTGTCTTTAAGGATTATAATGGAAATGGCAAACAGGAAATTTCGGAACCAGGAATCAAAGATATTTTAATCAGCCTGCAAAGAATTGATTCCAACCAGCTCAATACCGATGAATTGTACATTGACCATAGCAAACATGTTTACGAACTGGTTACCAATAAAAAGGGCATCGTTGTTTTCAACAATATTCCCTCTGGCGATTATCTGGTAACTACTTATCCGCTTAGCTCTCAGAAAGGCTGGTATGATGGCAAAAAAATTACTGTTAACCTCGACAGGGATAAAATAGTACTCATTCCTCTAAAAAAAGGAGTTAAGTTAACAGGTAATCTCTTTGTAGAAAGGGATAAATATTCGCAGTATGGTGAATTTTTCAATCTGGCCAATATCCGTGTAAGCTGTATGGATTCTGCCGGAAATATAACCAGTGCCCTGACAGACGCTAATGGTAATTTTAGTATGTTTCTCCCTGCCGGATATTATGTTGTTACAGTTAATGAAGCCGCGTTGGGTAAACGTTTTCATTTCGTCAGAAATAATATTCCAGTCCATCTGACTCAGGAAATGGATAATTTTTCAATATCCTTTACTATCATTGAAAAAGCGAGGACCCTCAAAGTTAGAAAGTTCGATAGCCAGGGAAATCTGATAGAAGAAAAGTCTGTTAACAGCCGGATGCAGGGAAGCTCAGCTGAGCAGGAAGAAAAACCTGATGCTTCATTACAGTCCTCACCAATTGAAAAGCAACCTGAAAATCAACCTGCAGGTACAGGCACTCCCGACAAAGAAATCCATCTAAAAATAAATCGTATAGAAAATAAGCTGGATAATATCGAACAAAGACTGGACGAAATAGACCGTAAAGTATCCACAGGAGTTTATAAGACAGGTAATATCTCAGTTCCAGCTTCTGTGAAAGGTTCCCGCATAATTGGTAGCGAAGGAAGTATTATTACCAGAAATATAAGCCTACTACCGGCAGGTCAACTCAGCTCCATCAATGCTGATGAATTTTATATTATTCTGGGTTCATTTAAAATACCTAATAATGCTGTAGATGCTGTTACCATGTTCAGGGAAAAAGGCTTCAGTACCGTAATAATCTATAACGAAATACGTGATTGGTATTATGTATGCCTTAATTCCTATTTTACCTACAGGGAAGCTCTGAACAAGTATAAAGAATTGAAAAAACAGAACATAGATAACTGGATTTATTTTCTTGACCAGGAAAACAAATTCAACAGGTAAAAATTTGAAGAGGTATGAGAAGAGTTAGACTAAATCTAGGACTTTTAACAATTTTGTTTCTGATAGGGAAAACATTTGCACAAAATGTTTCCGTTTCCCCTTCAAGGCTTTATTTCAACGCAGGGATTGGCGAGTATGAAACACAGGAAGTAATGGTTACCAATAATTCCGACAAGCCTCAATCCTTTCAGGTATCTTTTGCCGACTTTGAAGCAAGGGGAAATACAGGAAAATCAGACATAATGAAAGCAGGAGAAAGCGAGCATTCCTGTGCCGACTGGTTGAGTGCTTCTCCCTCCTTTTTTACTCTTAATGCAGGCGAAAGCAAAAAAGTCAAAGTGTTGCTACAGGTTCCCAATACACCTGAAGCCAATCAGGTTAAGTGGGCTGTAATGAGTATCAAACTGGCACATGAAAGAACCGCTCCTCAGGAAAAAGGCGAAAATATCATTGGATTCGGTATTGTTCAGACTTTCCAGTTTATTATTCACATTTTTCAATCACCTCCAACCGTCACCTATAAAGATGCGCAGATTACTTCCTTTAAAACCTATGAAAAAGATGGGAAAAAATATTTTTATCTGGAAGTGAAAAATACAGGTGATGCTATCCTTGATTGTGCTTCCTATATTGAAATTACCAATTTGCAAAATGGAGAATCTAACCGGCTTGATGTAAAGGCCTTTACCGTATTACCGGGTACAAGCCGTGAAGTCCTCTTCCCTTTTCCTGAATCACTCCAACCCGGGAAATATTCCATCATGGGTGTGGTAGACTTTGGCTCAGATGAAAAAGTAGAAGCAGCTGAATTGGAACTAGAAATATAGATGGACCACACTGCACAAAACGATGTTTAAATCGCATAGAACAAAGGCATAAAACAGTTCTTTATGAAAGATTTTGCAGGGATGGGTTCTGCAGCTACGAAGTTTTCGTGAGCCAGGATGAATAAACATAGCCTAAAAATTTTCATACAACCCATCCGGATGATATTAAATTTCGATGCGAAAAACCTGAATAATCATAACTGTTTACTTTTATTCTAAAACTTGATCTTTTCACTGGTTCGCTTCTTTTGCTTCAAGATAATAGACGAGAATTGTATATAATATTTTGATTGTCAATCTGGGTTAATCTTTATGTATGCTCTGGTGGCACAATGAAAAATGGAATACTCATTTTCTAAGCTTAGGGCATGAAG
>CAYNBC010000257.1:0-3439 GCA_964395255.1 uncultured Sphingobacteriales bacterium
GACCCTAGCGGTTTTCTTTTCACTCATGACGGGAAATTATACCGTCAGATTAATGAAAACAATCCCCATAAACCCTGGTTTTATACCAACACTTCCTCCATCCCCATCAGTTTTCTGGATGAAAAGGCAGGATTGGACGGCCGCATCCTTGGAGTGCATTTTTATAATCCGCCTGCTGTTCAGAAATTAGTCGAAGTTATCAAAGGCAAAAATACCCATCAGGAATTGTTCGATTTTGCCCTTCAGATGATTAAAAACATGCGAAAAGTTGCCGTTCAATCCCATGATTTTGCCGGTTTTATTGGCAATGGTCATTTCATGAGAGATGCGCTTTATGGTATCCAGCAGGCAGAAAAATTAAGTTCTGAACTGGGCTTACCGGCTGCCATTTATGCAGTGAACAAACTGACACAGGATTTTTTAGTTCGCCCGATGGGTATATTTCAACTTATTGATTATGTAGGCATTGAAGTTTGTGCATACATAATGAGCGTAATGAACCCTTATCTCCCCGATGAAGATTTACACAGTGATTTACTCGACAAAATGATTGAAAAGGGTGTGCTGGGCGGACAGTATTCCAGCGGTGCTCAAAAAGACGGGTTTCTGAAATATGAAAAAGGCAAAATAACAGGTGTTTACGACCTGGATAAAGGTGAGTATATTCCGCTCGACAATCTCACCGAAAAAGTAGATTCATTTCTGGGACCTTTGCCCTCTTCCTATGTTCCCTGGAAAAAAGCCAACTTTGCGCCCAATAAGAAAGAAATACTCGACAGCTTTTTCGATGAACTGGGCAAAATGAATACCCGTGGTGCCGAACTGGCAAAAGCATATATGGAAAATTCGCGTAATATTGCCAGAAAGCTTGTAGCCGATAATGTAGCCCTGAGTGAAGAGGATGTGAACACGGTCCTGCTGACAGGCTTTTATCATGCCTATGGACCTATTAACAATTATCTTCAATAATATTCGTAAACCTTAAAATGCAGAAATTATGAAACTTAGAAAAAAAGTATATATGGTTGCGGGCAGCAACACCATTTCGCTGGGTACCGGACGAAGTGAATTTAATCCGAAAAAACCCCGTCCCGGGCTTGAATATTACATTCGTGAAGCTGGAAAAGCCACCCTTGAAAAAATAGGTGGAGCCGATAAGGTAGATTCTATCGTTATCGGGAACTTTATGGCTGCCCGGTTTAACAAACAGGCTCATCTGGGTGCTTTTGCAGCTTATATAGACCCTGCCCTGAAATACAAACCAAGTCTACGCGTGGAAGGAGCCTGTGCCTCAGGAGGGCTGGCTCTGGTAACTGCTATCCGGGATGTTCTGGCAGAAACATCCGATGTTGTGCTGGCCCTGGGTGTGGAAGTACAAAATACAGTAAAAGCCATCTATGGTGCTGATATCCTTGCCGGTGCAGGATGGTTTCAACAAAGGAAGAAAGGCCATGCTTATTTCTTCCCGGGTGAATTCTCCGACCGTGCAGGTACTTATTTTGAAGAATTCGGAATGGAATATACCCGTAAAGCCATGGCTGTATGGTATAAAAATGCCATCGAAAATGCCCGCCTTTGTCCCACAGCTCAGGAATACGAAAATAAAAATCCGGATCTAATTGGTACAGCCATGACACCGCCCAATCCTAAAGTATTTACCGACCATCTCAATGTTTTCGATTGTTCAAAAGTATCAGACGGAGCTTCTGCTATTGCCGTGGTTTCGGAAGAAGGGCTTGAAAGGCTGGGTATTCCCAAAAGCGAAGCCGTAGAAATTAAGAGTTTCGGACATGTAGTTGGAGATATTACCGAATTGCCCCCCGACCCCAATGAGCTAACAACAACAAAAAAATCTGTTGCCCAGGCTCTTCAGGATGCTGGAATTACCATTCAGCAATTGGGTACGGCAGAGGTGCACGATTGCTTTACCATTGCTGGTATTTTAATGGTCGAAGCCATAGGTTTTGCCGAACGAGGCAAAGGCGCTGCTTTTGTGGCTGAAGGAAATACCTCACGCCAGGGTCTTATCCCCATGAATACGACCGGAGGTCTTATCGGTTGGGGACATCCTACCGGTGCCACAGGTGTGCATCAGGCCGTTACTATCTGGGAACAACTTACGGGTAAAGCCGGAGATGCTCAGATAGAAATTAAGCCGGATAAACCTTACGGCCTTTCCGTTAATATGGGTGGTAATGATAAAACCGTTATCTCTATTGTTTATAGAAAAGGAGAATAATTTTTTACGGAATATTCAAATTAAAGCTGCTTCCGTTTGAAGCAGCTTTTTTTATATTGCAGGTTAAATGAATTATGCAGATTTATATCCCGAAGCCGTAAAAAACTGGAAACTTGATCTTTCCTGGTTGTATCTGAATCATGCCTCTTTCGGTGCCTGCCCTATTCCGGTTCTGGATTATCAGAACCATTTACGCCTTCAGATGGAAAATCAGCCAGTTGATTTTATGACACGTCAACTTCCCGGGTTGCTCGAAAGCTCAAAATCAATTCTGGCTGATTTTGTAAATACTGACCCTGAAAATCTGGTTTTCGTGCATAATGCTACAACAGGGGTCAACACCATTCTTCATTCCCTACTGTTTCATGAAGGAGATAAAATTTTAATCACCGATCACATCTATCCAGCTTGTAAGAATGCAATTGATTATTTTGCAAGAACCCATCCTATTCAAATAGATGTCCTGAATATCCCATTTCCGGATATAAACAAACAACAAATACTTGATTTGTTTGCCGGAAAACTGAAACAAAAATACAGGCTATTGCTGGTGGATCATATATCATCAGCTACAGGAATACTTTTTCCTGTGGAAGAAATTATTGCAATGGCTCATCAACAGGGAACAGAGGTACTTGTTGACGGAGCTCATGCTCCGGGTATGGTTCCTTTGAACTTGCATTTACTCCAGGCTGATTATTATACCGGCAACTGTCATAAATGGATTTGCTCGCCCAGAGGTTCTGCATTTCTTTATGTCAGACCCGATAAACAAAAAGATATTTTTCCGCTGACCAAAAGTTTGTGGTGCCATAAAGAAAGTACATATTCACAGCGGTTTTCCTGGCAGGGTACTCTTGACCCTACTCCCTGGCTATGTGTTGGAAAAGCCATTCATGAAATGGGAAATTTCATAAAAGGTGGTTGGCCTGCCCTGATGAAAAAAAACCATGATTTATGCCTGACGGCAGGAAAATATATTTTCGACAATCTGAATATTCCCTGGATAAAAGACCATTCCCTGATAGCAGGAATGATAACATTTCCCATGGGTATCGAAAAGAATAATCCAACTCAAAACCCCTCTATGGATAGTTTATACCAGTATCTGAAACATGAACACAGGATTGAGCTATTTGTTACTTATTTTCCTGCTTTTCCACAAAGGGTTATTCGTATCTCTCCTCAAATATATAATTC
>CAYNBC010000258.1:0-3434 GCA_964395255.1 uncultured Sphingobacteriales bacterium
TATAAAAACAACTTCAACATAATAGAGCAAAGTTAGAATAATTTAATGGGACTTTTCTTTTTCAGAAGCAGAAATATAAAATTTTCCCTGCCATGTATTTAATTCTTCCATTTTTTTCTGAATGAGATGAAGTAAAGCGTCATACCTGAGTGATGTCCAGGGGGAAACAGCCAGATAACGCGGAGGAACTTCTGCTGCAAATCTGTCAATGTAAATTGCGGGATTTAATCTTTCCGTCACTCTGACAATAAAATCCAGATATCTTTCAAGGGTAAATAGCTGGAATTTTTCAGGGTGAAGTTCGTATTCCTTTGCCATAGCTGTGTTTTTGATAATCTGCAGCTGATGAAATTTTACACTGTTAACGGGAAGTGCTGAAATTCTATCCACGGTTTCCATCATCATTTCTTCAGATTCTCCGGGTAAGCCAAAAATCAAATGTATCCCTGTGTGAATACCCCGTTCATTCAGCTGATAAATGGCATGGATAGATTCATGGGCTGTGTGTCCCCTGTTTATGCTTTTTAATGTATCATCATGCAAAGATTCAACACCCAGTTCAACCAGCAGAAAATATTTTTTATGGATATCATCCAGCAAATCCAGAATTTCCGGAGATAAACAATCGGGCCGAGTTCCAATGACCAGCCCTTTAACACCGTTAAAATTCAGTGCTTCATAATAACGAGATTTCAAGGTTTCCACCGATTCATAGGTATTGGAATATGGTTGAAAATACACAAGGTAGTGAGAAGCTCTGCGGTAACGGTTGCGATGGAATTCAATTCCCTCCTGAATTTGCTGTGTGATACTTTTTTTCGCTGTGTTATAAGAAGGATTAAAAGCATTGTTGTTGCAGTAAGTACAACCTCCCCAACCCTTTGTTCCATCTCTGTTCGGGCATGTAAATCCGGCATCTACAGTAACTTTCTGGAAACGACCTCCCAGACGGTTTTTAATATACTCGGTAAGACTGTTGTATCTTCTATTTCCGGGGTAAATTTTCATATCAGCCCAATATCCATATCAAGAATGGAGCCAGTATGATTCCCACAAGAATGGCAAGAGAAACCATGGTGGCAGCCATTTCTTTGTCCAGTTTTTCAAGCGAAGCATAAGTAAGTGTATTATAACCCACGGGAGCAGCAGAGCAAACCAGTACAACCTTATAAACAATTCCTTCCATACCGGTTAAATTCAATAAGCTCCATCCCAGTACAAAACCTCCCGCCATGCGCAGCAATACGCCAGGTATGGAATTCTTGACTTTCGTCCAAACGGGATTAAAATACAAACCCAGAGCCAGCATCAGCAGTGGAACTGTCAGCTGACCCGCCATGTTAAGAAACTGTAATAAAAGACCCTGTTTCAAAGTAAAACCACGGATGTTCATAACAAAAGCCAGTACCATAGCCCACATAGGTGGAGATGACAAAATTTTACGCGCAAGGCTACCCGTTTCATGTCCTGCTGAACCATACCGGCATGCCAGATAATAAATCCAGGTATAAACAAGAACGGCATTGCTCAAATCAAAAATAAACAGATATGCCAGTCCCTCCTTTCCATAAGCAGAATAAATAAAGGGAATCAGAAAACCATTGTTAATAATCATACTGCCAATTACAAAAACACCCGCTTCTGAAGGCAACAGTTGTTTGTGCTTTACCCATTGCGTGGCAAGAAAGTAAATCACGACAATAATAATCAGTGAAATAAGGGGTAATAACAACAAATGGGGCTTCAACTCAATAGAAGGAATCGTTGTCAAAATCAGAGCCGGTAATCCCAGATAAAAAACAATCCTGATGAGAAAATCAGCACCCTGTGCCGAAACAACTTTCAGCCATTTAAGCAGGTAACCTGCCACTGCAAGGAGTAAATAGGGTAATATATCCATTAAAAACGAGGTCATAAAACAAAAATAAACCCATTTTACCGAATTTTGCTTTATGAAAACGGAAACATCATTCTTTTTTATAGTTAATCCAGAAGCCGGAAGGGGCCAATCCCTGGAACGCTGGAACAAAGTATCTGCATGGCTGGATAGCCGCAATATCCAATATGAATATGCTCTGACTTCAGCCTCCGGGGAGGCTATTAACCTTAGCAAAGAAGCCATTTTGAAGGGTTACAGGTTTCTCGTTGCCGTGGGTGGTGATGGTACCTTAAGTGAAGTGTTGAATGGTGTTTTTCTTCAGGACAAAGTTCCTTCCCAGCAGATTGCCCTGGGAAAAATAAATACGGGAACTGGAAACGACTGGGGAAAAACTTATGGCTTAAGCCCTTCATTTATGAATAATGCAGAGTTATTATTGAACGGAAGAACCCGTTTGCAGGATGTAGGTTTAATCCGTTTTAACGGTCAGGAAAGGTATTTTATCAACATTGCAGGGGCAGGTTATGATTCTGAGGTTGTTTTTTCTGTAAACCAAAACAAAAGAAAAGGCGGAAAGCTAACCTATATACTTCATTTACTCAAATGCTTGCTGCGATATAAAAGTGTGGAATATACGCTTGTGCTTGACAATTGTGAAATAAAAGGTATGCTTTTCAGCCTGGCTGCAGGTAATTGCAATTACAATGGAGGTGGGATGAAAATCCTTCCTGAAGCCATCCCCGATGACGGCTTACTTGATATAACAGTTATTGAAGATATCAGTATTCCCGACATTATTCGTTATCTTCCGAAACTTTATGATGGTAGTTTTGTATCTCATCCTGCCGTCAAATTATTCAAATCCAAAAAAATCCGGTTTACATCCGGCAAACCTCTTAAAATTGAAGCTGACGGGGAAAATCTGGGTGAAGGTGCTTTTGAAATGGAAGTAATACCCGGTGCCATTCAGATTATCTATTGAATATATTCAGGGATTAATCCATTGTTCCCGGTATAAAACGAATTGTTATTTATTTTTTTACCGGATAGTTGATTTTTTCTTTAATTGAACCGTCCCTATTGTAAAAAATCCACAAACCTGTTTTTTCACCCTCCACAAACGAGCCTTCCATTCTTTTCTGGCCATCAGGGTAATAATAAACCCAGTAACCGTTTTCCATACAATGTTTGTACTCCCCTTTGCTTTTCAATTGCCCGTTGGAATAATAAAATTCAGCAGGACCATTCATATAAAAATCCACATAGGTGATGCTGCTTTCGAGTAAGCCATTTTCAAACCATGTTCTTTGAACTCCATTTAAAAGACCTTTTTGATAAGGTGCTTCCAGAGATTTTTTACCATTGGCATGAAAAGCAATTACAACACCGTTAAAAGGTGCAGTTTCGCCTTTTTTATAGGTAATTCCATCTCTGATTTCTGTATCTTCCATACGAATTGTATCCTGTGCCAGAACATGTAAAGAAAGGAGTAATAGTAAGCTAAAGAGAGTTGCTTTCATATTTTTTTTAAGTGTTGTTGTGATACAAAAATAGG
>CAYNBC010000259.1:0-3391 GCA_964395255.1 uncultured Sphingobacteriales bacterium
ATCTGACTATATGTATTGTACTGCTCTTCAGGGACATAAATGTAAATTTTCTGGCCAGGGGTACAACGACCCAGAGATTTGTTCCATCTTTGTAAATCACGCATGGTGCAGCTGAATAATTCTTCGATGAGCTCCCAGGTATCACCTTCTTTAACTGTGTATTTTACGACTTTATAGTTGACTGTATGGGATGCCTTGTAAACGGGTGAAATTTTTTCGGCTTCCGACCATTTTTTTTCTTCTAATTCATCAAGATGATCCTGATAGCGGTATATTCTGTTTCTATGTGCATGAAATTTTGTGGCTTTATCAATAGGGAGCCTGAGGATATAAGGTTCTCCGGTCAGGGATTGGGGTATGACATCACGGATATATTGAGGATTCAATTCTCTGAGCAAAGCTATGTCCTGTCAAGTGCACTTGCAATTACTTCGAATTTTAATTTGCGGTAAATGTGAATGGTATCAATTAACCCCGGATGATAAACTTTTTCAGGAAACAAATTATGTTCTGCATTATAATTCATGATGTAATTGGCTGCGATGAATGCAGGTATATATCCTCTTGTTTCAGCAGGAAGGTAGGGGTAAACATCCCAGAAATGTGTTTTATAACCGGATTTTTCAATGGCTTTGTTAAGGGTGCCAGGGCCACAATTGTATGCAGCAATGACAAATAACCAATCCCGATAAATCTGATACAAATCTTTCAGATAAAGCACTGCTTTCTGAGTTAATTTATAGGGGTCTTTTCTCTCGTCAACATAGGAGGTAATTTCCAGGCCATACAAATGTGCAGTAGAATATAAAAACTGCCACAAACCAACAGCACCGCTTTTACTGACAGCCAAATTATTAAGTGCTGATTCAATGACCGGAATATATTTTAATTCAAGAGGTAAATGGTGTTTTGAAAGTTCAGCTTCAAAGATGGGGAAATAAAAATAGGACAATCCCAGCATTTTTTTTACCTGCTCTCTTTTTTCAAAGGCATAGAGTTCAATAAATCTTTTAACTATCTGGTTATATCCCAGAGGAATCGGGCTTTGGAGGTTTTTTAACCGGGCACGATAAATTTCATCTGAATATGAAGGTATATCTTCGGGTTTAAAGTGATAAATATTAAGTTTTTCTTGATCGGTGGGAACAGCAATCTTATCCAGATACCACCTTGAAAGTAATAAATCCAGATTCTGGGATATAGGTTTGATTTCAGGTTCGGTAGATGTATTGAGAGGCTGGGCAGTAAGTAAGCCTCCATTACCAATAAATAAAAAAATCATGAAAAGATAAGGAAAAGAAAGCCTTATGGCGTTAAAAAACCTTTTTTGTGTGGAATTATGTAAGTTCCTCACCAATCAATTATTCTTTTTCCTCCTCTTTTTCTTCTTTTTTAGGCTCTTCTTTCATGCCTTCTTCAAGGTTGGCTTTCACTTGCTCTTTGGCAGAGTTGAATTCACGAATGCCTCTGCCAATACCTCTCATCAATTCAGGGATTTTTCTTCCACCAAACAACAGCAATATGGCAGCAAAGATGACAACTACTTCCCATCCTCCGAAAAAGCCAGCTTGATTCATTAAGTAGTTCATTTTTTACACAGATTAAGAGGTTAAACTCAAAATAAAGTACAAAAGTACATTTAAAACGGAGAATTTATCCCTGTTTTCCACATTAATTGTGAGATAAATCTAAATTTGCTCAGAATGAATAGATACCATGGCTTTGTTTATTACCCCCGAAAAGATTATCGATATAAGTCAGGTAAAGGCCGGAGATTTTCATTCTCATTACCTCAATGCAGTGGCTGAAATCATAGAAAAATGGTTAAATAAGGAAAAATCATTTGACCTGAATACAAGCGGTTCAACAGGAAAACCAAAAAGGATAAAATTTAAAAGAAACCAGATATTAACAAGCGCTTTACAAACGCTGAATTATTTCAAATTAACAGATAGAGATATTTTTCATCTTGCTTTACCTGTTGGGTTTGTTGCTGGTTTTATGATGGTTATCAGAGCGCTGGTAGCAGGTGCTGATTTAATTGCCGAAAAACCTTCCTCCAGATTGAAATTTCACATCAAAGGGTATACACCTGCTTTTACGGCACTTACACCTTATCAATTTCTTCAGTGTATTAAAAACCAGCTTACATATCCATTTTTAAATCAGGTTCAAACCATTTTACTGGGAGGAGATAAATTGCCTCCTTCGTTTAGCATTCCGAAAAGTTTTAAACCAATGGTATATCATACTTATGGTATGACAGAAACACTTACACACGTGGCCGTCAGGAAAATTAACCCGGCCCCTCCAGAAAAAGAATTTAAAGCCATGCCGGGAGTGGAATTCGCAGTGGACGATTTAAACCGGTTAATGATTCGCTGTCCAATCTGGCCGAATGAAAAACTAATAACAAACGATTGCGTTGAACTCATCGATAACTATCATTTTGTTTATAAAGGCCGCTTTGATGATGTTATCGTTAGTGGTGGAATTAAAATATTTCCCCATGAACTGGAAGAAAAATTATCATCCATTCTAGAAAAATATCTGGGTCAGGTAAACTATTTTGTAACCGGAAAAAAAGATTTGCTACTGGGAGAGAAATGTATTTTGCTCATTGAAAGCATAACACCAGATAAAAAACTGATTGACAACATTGAGCAGGAAATTCAAAATCAAATAGAGCCATACAGAAGACCGCGTGAAATAATTTTTTTAAGTAGCTTTGAATATAAATCGAGTGGAAAAACCGATAAAAGAGCTACCCTTGCAAAAGCTGAAAAGCAATAAAAAAATTGCCCGCCTGGAAGGATGGCTTTCCATTGGTATCAATACATTTTTGTTTGTTATAAAACTCTGGGCAGGAGTGGTGACAGGCTCAATAGCCATCATTGCTGATGCATGGCATACACTTTCCGATTCGCTTACTTCCATTATTGTATTGTTGGGCGCCAGTATTTCCACAAGGCCTGCCGATAGAGAACATCCATTTGGTCATGGACGAGCTGAGATAATTGCTACTTTGCTGATTGGAGTTTTTCTGGCAATTGTGGGTTTTAACTTTTTAGTTGATTCCATCAGGGAGTTAATAAAACAGGAAATAGTTGTGTATGGTCGTCTGGCATTATGGATAATGATTGCCAGTACAATTATCAAGGAAATTACCGCCCAGGTTGCCATCCGTTTAGGAAAAAAAGCAAATATGCAATCCCTTGTGGTTGATGGTTATCATCATCGTACCGATGCCATAACTTCGGCATTGATTGTTGTCGGCATATTACTGGGTGAAAAATTATGGTGGGTCGATGGCTCACTTGGCGTTGCTATTTCTCTTTCATTATTTTATGTGTCTTTTCGTGTACTTAAAAGTACTTTCAGTCAGTTAATG
>CAYNBC010000260.1:0-3385 GCA_964395255.1 uncultured Sphingobacteriales bacterium
TTTCGAACTCAGTGGAATAAGGCCGAATCCCGAAATCAATAGTGTAAGGGAAGGGGTTGAAATATGTCGTAAAAATAATATTCAGCTTATAATAGCTGTAGGAGGTGGAAGTGTGATTGATTGTTCCAAAGCCATTGCAGCTGGCGTATATTACGATGGAGACCCATGGGATTTTTTTGAAGGTAAAGCCACCATTAAAAAGGCCCTTCCCATTGCCACGGTATTAACTCTGGCAGCCACAGGTTCTGAAATGAATGGGTTTGCGGTTATTTCCAATGATGAAAAAAAACTAAAACTATCTACAGGTGCTGATATACTCAGGCCTCAATTTACCATCCTTGACCCGCAATTAACTTATTCAGTAAATGCCTATCACACAGCAGCTGGTACAGCCGATATCATTAGTCATTGTCTGGAGCAATATTTCAGTGCTGAAGAAAACACTTACCTACAGGACAGAATGGCCGAAGCCATTATCAAAACCTGCATTCATTATGGCCCTATTGCCATAAAAGAACCCACAAATTATGAAGCCAGGTCTCAGCTCATGTGGGCCAGTTCGGTAGCTCTGAATGGATTGCTTTCTGCAGGCAAACAGGGTGATTGGGCTACCCATGCCATCGAACATGCCATCAGTGCTCATACCCAACTGACTCATGGTATTGGTCTGGCTATTATTACCCCGGCATGGATGAGCCACATTCTTAATGAAAAAACTCAACACAAGTTTTATAACCTGGGATTGAATATCTGGGGAATAACAAGCCATAATAAATTTCAGGCTGCCAATGAGACAATATATCATTTCAAACAGTTTTTTAGCAGTCTAAATATCCCTTCTTCCCTCAGTGAAGCCAACATTACACTGACTGATGAGCTGATAGACAAAATGGCTGAAGAAGTCGTTTTATTCGGTAAAGTAGGTAACATTCAGCTGTTGGATAAACAGGATGTGGTGAACATTCTGAATAAAATTCGCTGATTTGTTTCTCCTCAGCGTGTTTTTTCATTATCCCCTGAGTAATTTTTAATACTTTTGAATTAAAATTGATAAATATAAAATACTTTCACTTCTTTTCGTTATTAGCATTTTTATTTCCATAACTTCAGCACAGGATAAGTTATTCAGCGTTGAAGATATTTCCTCCAACTATAATCTTTATCCTGAATATTACCGCATTATTCATAAAATGGCTCAGCTGCAATGGGTCAGAGGTGAAGAAGCATATACCTATACCCGGAAAAATGTGCTTTATAAAGGTAAAATCAAAGGCAAAGACAAAGAACTCTTAACACTTGAAGACTTAAATAAAATTCTGGGCAAGTATTCACTAAAAGGGCTTAAACGTTTTCCCCGTGTAAATTGGTTATCTCCTGTTGAATTTTATTTCAGCTCACCCGATAGCAATCTGGTTAAAATCAATATCAAGAAAAAAGAAGCCGTAATTGTTAATCCTGGCCATGCCCTTGAAACCAACGCAGAAATTGACGAAAATCATTTTCATATTGCCTATACCGTTGAAAACAATCTTTATCTGGCCAAATCTAACGGAGAAGTTATCCCCATCAGTCAGGAGAAAAATAAAGGCATTGTTTACGGACAAACAGTTCATCGTAATGAATTTGGAATTGAAAAAGGCATTTTCTGGTCGCCAGGTGGCAATTATCTGGCATTTTACCGTAAAGACGAAACGGATGTGAGCGATTATCCCATTTTAAATATCAATACGCGGGTAGCTGAAGTAGAGAATATTAAATACCCCATGGCAGGTATGAAAAGCGAAAAAGTAACTATCGGAGTTTATCACATCGAATCCAACTCTGTTGTCTACCTGAAAACGGGTGAACCGGATGATCATTATCTTACCAATGTTACATGGAGCCCGGATGAAAAATATTTGTATGTTGCTGAGCTTAATCGTGACCAGACTGTCATGAATCTTAACAAGTATGATGTAAAAACCGGAGAAAAAACCGCCACTTTATTTACCGAAAAAAATAAAAAATATGTAGAACCTCTGCATGGGCCTTATTTTTTACCCGGCTCTGCTGACCGTTTTCTCTGGATGAGCAAAAGAAGCGGATACAACCATATTTATCTTTATAATACAGACGGAGAACTGCTGGAAAAAGTGACAGATGGAAACTTTGATGTCCTGGATATAATCGGAACCAATAACACGGGTAATATTGTATTTTATTCAGCGGTAGACGAAGAATATCCGCTTCAACAACATCTTTATTCCATCAATCTGGAAAGTATGGAGGTAGTAAAACTTTCCACAGCTGACGGCTGTCATAGAGGAGAGCTCAGCTCAGGACAAAATTATATCCTTGATTACTATTCTTCCAGTAAAATAGCTCATGAAATTACATTGATAGATATCAATGGAATGGAAATCAAAAAAGTTTATCCCGATTATAATCCATTGAGTGAGTATAAATTAGGCGAAATTAAAATAGGAACTGTAGCTGCCAATGATGGCACACCACTATATTACAGGATGATTTTACCCGTTGATTTCAATCCTTCCAGAAAATATCCCGTTCTGGTTTATGTTTATGGTGGTCCGCATGTCCAGCTGATTTCAAACAGATGGCGCTATGGAGCTAATCCATTTCTGGAATATTTTGCTCAGCACGGTTATATCGTATTTACTTTAGATAATCGCGGCTCTGATCACAGAGGATTAAAATTCGAACAGGCTACTTTCGGGCATCTTGGAACTGTAGAAATTGAAGACCAGATAAAAGGCATTGAATATTTAACCACACTCCCTTATGTTGATGCAGAACGGATTGGAGTTCATGGCTGGAGTTTTGGCGGCTTTATGACTACCTCACTTATGCTCCGTAAACCGGATTATTTTAAAGTAGGTGTTGCCGGTGCTCCCGTTATTGATTGGGCCATGTATGAAGTTATGTATGGTGAAAGATATATGAATACCCCGGAATCCAATCCTGAAGGCTATCAAGAAGCAAATCTATTGAATTATGTTGATCAACTTAAAGGTAAGCTTTTGCTTATTCATGGTACATCTGACAAAACTGTTGTCTGGCAGCATACCCTGAAGTTTCTGGATGCCTGTATTCAAAAAAACATTCAGGTCGATTACTTTGTCTATCCAAATCAGGAACATGGAATACGAGGAGCGGCCAGATTACATCTTAATCAGAAAATTATCGATTACTTTAATCAATATCTCTAATCCTCTGTTATTCTAATATATTCTGACCCGGGATTTTATCACTCTCTTTCTGTGATTTTTTATTTGTAAAAAATTTTTTTATATTTGGTTGTGAATTAATCAACAAGCAAAAAATTGAATCATGAAAAAGTATGGTATTTTATTAGGGTTAGTTTTCTTTTGTTGGGGAACAATAC
>CAYNBC010000261.1:0-3372 GCA_964395255.1 uncultured Sphingobacteriales bacterium
TTGACAGAGAAAAAATAGATTTAGTGATACAGAGCATTGATAAAAAAATCAACTGCCCTCTTTCCAGTAGTGCTGGGCGTCTATTTGATGCCGTTTCAGCTATGTTTAACCTGTGTATTCATGCAGGCTTTCATGCTGAAGCTCCCATGAGACTTGAAGCTGCTGCTATTGATACCGACCTGCCAGCTTATTCCATCGAATTGACCCATCATGATGAGGAGCAAATCTCATTCAAAGGTGTATTCGAAAAAATGATAATTGATTTCATGAATGGAAGGCCCGTCCCTGAAATTACTTCACGTTTTCACATCACATTTGTTCATGTAATACTTGAAAAATTGCTTTATCTGAAAAAATATACCGGTGTCAATTCAGTCGTTCTTTCGGGTGGAACTTTTCAAAATAAAATCATTCTTACAAAATTGATGAAACAGCTAGTCCAACATCAGTTTGAGGTGTTTATACCCGAAGAAATTCCATTTAATGATGGTGGAATAGCTCTGGGACAATTGGCCGTTGCAGCGCATAAACAAATGTAAATCCGACACGGATATAAAACATAATACTTAAATTAGCAGCACATTTGTTCACGATGAATACTCATCAAGCCATAGGCATTTTTGATTCAGGCATTGGTGGTCTGTCGGTGATGTTCGAAATGATGTCCATGTTGCCTTATGAATCGATGGTTTACTTTTGTGACAATATGAATGCTCCTTATGGAGCTAAAAGTCCTGAAGAAATAAAAGTACGTGCTTTTGAAATTACAAAATTTCTCCTTGAAAGACATCATGTTAAAAGCATAGTTGTAGCTTGTAATACTGCCACCGCAGCAGCTATCCGTGATTTAAGAAAACATTTCGAAATTCCTTTTATCGGTATCGAACCGGGCATCAAACCTGCTGCATTACAAACAAAATCTGGTGCTGTGGGTGTTCTGGCAACACTGGGAACTTTGAATGGCGGACATTTCAACACCACTTATTCCCGTTTTGCTAAGGGTATAAAAGTTATTATCCGGGAGGGCAAAGGTCTGGTTGAACTTGTAGAACAGGGGCTTGAGCATTCCCCTGCAGCCAGGATTCTGTTAAACCGATACCTTCAACCTATGGTCGAAGAAAATATCGACCATCTGGTGCTGGGCTGCACACATTATCCTTTTCTCCTCGAGGCTATCCAGCAACTGCTTCCTTCAGGTGTCACTATCATCAATCCTGCTGATGCTGTTGCCCGCCAGTTAAAAAATGTCCTCAATGAAAATCATCTTCTTGCAGGAAAAGAAAATAAACCTGAATACTTGTTCTATTGCACAGGTTATCAGCAACAACTTAAAAAGATTGTGAAAGAAAAACTTGCTGGAAAGCAATACAGCATTGCAGTACCCGATATGTCTGATAGCTGATTATTTTTTCTTCCATTGAATATATAACTCGGTGAGTTTCTTTTTGGTGTAGGCAGGAAAATCACCATTCATCATCCAGCTGTAATAGGAAGGGTCTTTTTCAAAAATATCTTCGACCTTCTGTCCTTTGTATTTACCAAAATTAAATACAACTTCACCTTTACTGTTTTTAATAAGCCTATTGGCCAGGTCGACCATATTTTCCAGAGGCTTTCCCAGAAATTCATAAATAGCATCTACATTGTTTTTCAATGCCTTGTATTTTTGAACCTGAGCCATCAATACTTCGTAAGTAGCCTGAATGTCGGCTTCAGCGCTGTGTTGATTTTCAATCTGTTTGTTGCAATAAAACCTGTATGCAGCAGCCAGGTCTCTTTTTTCCATTTTATGAAAAATATGTTGAGCATCTATTACTTTTCTTCCCTCCAGCTTGAAGTCGACATTAACCCGCATAAACTCTTCAATGAGCATAGGCAGGTCAAATTTCATGATATTAAAACCGCACAAATCGGAGTTATCAATAAAATTGACCAGTTGTCTGGCTACTTCGGCAAAAGTGGGTTCGTGCTGAAGTTCTTCCAGGCTAATTTTATGCACTTTCAGAGCTTCCTCATGGATTTCCATTTCCGGATTGACCCGTTGCGTATAAGTTTTCCGGCTTCCGTCAGGCATAAATTTTAATACGGAAAACTCTATAATACGGTCGTATCCAATTTTCAATCCTGTTGTTTCCAGGTCAATAAATGCAAGTGGTTTGGTTAATTCGAGTATCATTTTAATGTGTTTTGAATATACATTTCAATAATCCATGGATAATAACGGTATTCCAGTTTGTGTACTTTCGCAGCAATATCATCTACACTATCCCTGTCAGGGTCAATATTACATTTTTCCTGAAAAATAATTTCACCTTCATCATAGTTTTCATTCACCAGGTGAATAGTGATGCCGGTAACTCTTTCGCGATTTTCCAGAACGGCTTTATGCACCCTGTCACCATACATGCCTTTGCCTCCATAGGCAGGAAGTAAGGCTGGATGAATATTCAAAATTCGTCCTTGAAATTCTTTTAATATATTTTCAGGAATTAACCAGAGAAAACCGGCCAGAATAATGAAATCCACCCCGTATTTGTGAAGTGTTTCGAGCAATTGTGTGGATTGATACATTTCCTTTTTCCCGAAAAGATAACAGGGAACATCCAGCTTTTCAGCCCTACGGATTACATAAGCCTCTGGATTGTTGCATGCCACCAGCACTACCCTTATTAGCGGATGGTTCCGGAAATAACGGATAATGTTTTCGGCATTGGTACCTGACCCTGAAGCAAATATGGCTAATTTTATTTCAGACAAATGCAATCGATTATTTGATGTTCATTTCATCCTTAAATAAGCGAATAAAAAGGCTGTCCATGTTGTTGTTGTATTGCAGGTTTTGCAGTTCCAGTGTTGAAATGATAAAAGTTGTATTTCCGTTCTGGACCCTTTTGGCTATAACGGTCGATTTACCATGCCACGGGCTTAAACCTGTCGTTGTAGACTGGTAAACATCAGCATCATAGAGAGGTACAGAATTGACATCCTCGTAAAAAGGCCTGACAGATAAGAATTTACTGGAGGGAGTTCTTAACACTGGCCAGCCGGAAACCAGAGGTTGTACCTCACTGCCTTTGTAAACCCTGAATCCGTTTACGCCTTTTGGAAAACTCACCAGCGAGTCAATGGGTGAGAAGTCAAGAAATCCAGCCTGTTCATCGATGGTATTGGCTATTTCTATGGACATAAACATCCTGCCCCCTTTTTTGAAAAAATTATCCGTTGTTCTCTGGGCAAGTGACATGGAATAGCCTACATCTTTACCAAACCAGATGATAAAACGGTAAAAATCGAATATCCTTGATTGGGTTACATTATCATAGGCAAGTTGTGTATAACGGTTGTCAACCACTTCATTAACGCGTGTTATAT
>CAYNBC010000262.1:0-3370 GCA_964395255.1 uncultured Sphingobacteriales bacterium
AATCCCTCCCTGGTTTATCATGCTAACCAGCTTGCTGTTTTTTCTTGCGTTGTTTTTATTCAGAGCGCAGATTATTCAAAAACTTTATACTATTAATAGCCAGAGGGGAGAGGATGTGGTGGAGCATCTGGAATCAAGTGCCAATATTAAGACAACTGCTTCAAATTTAGAAAGGATTAATCGATGGGATTGTGCTCTGCAAATGTTTAGAGATAAACCACTGGCAGGGTTTGGTCCGGGAACTTTTGCCTTTCAGTACGGCACATATCAAAAAAAAGAAAACATGACATATTTAAGTACCATGTACGGAGATAGAGGAGGTGCCCATTCCGAATACTTGCAAGCCCTTTCGGAAAATGGTTTACCAGGATTAATGTTTTTTTTATTCATCATTATTACCGTTATGAATACAGGGTTCAGGATTGTCTATAAACATTATGATAAAAAGACAAGGATTTTGGCGGGAGCAGTGTTGCTGGGATTAACAAGTTATTACATACATGCACTGGTTAATAACTTTTTAGATACGGATAAAATTGCCGCAGTTTTCTGGGTGTTTTCTGCTTTTTTGGTTAAATTCGACATAGAATTGAGGCAATATGGCTCGGACAGGAGAGATAAAATCCATCATCCTGGATAGAACATCCAGCCTTATTGTACGCACTTTGATTTATTATGATTTGTTTGACCATCCTTTACATAGAAATGAGCTTGGAAAATTGTTTATTACCAGCGACAAACCAAACTTTGAAGCGCTACTAAAAGAATTGAAAGAAAGTCACCTGATTGAAGAATCAGAAGGATATCTTCACTTGCCGGGTAAAAGTAAAAATGTTGGTATTCGTCTGAAGGAAAGCCAGAATGTCAAAAAATTCAAGAAAATTGCCCGATTTATGACAAGTATTATAGCTTTGTTTCCATATGTTCGTGCTGTGCTTATTTCCGGTTCTTTATCCAAGGAGCGCTCTGGCAAAAACGGAGATATTGATTTCTTTATCATTACACAGGGTAACCGACTCTATATATGCCGAAGCTTACTAACATTATTTAAAAAGATATTCCTTTTTAATTCGTATAAATATTTTTGCATCAACTATTTTATAACCGAGGACAATTTACGGATTCCTGAAAATAACCTCTATGCTGCCACCGAAACAGCTACCTTAATCCCTGCATATAACATCGATTTATGTTATCGCTTCTTCAATCAGAATGAATGGATAAAAACCTATTTTCCCGGTTTCAAACCTAAAAAACCTCTGGGGAAAACCGTTAAAGGCAATAATTGGTTTAAAGCATTTATTGAGTTCGTATTAAAGGGTAAAATCGGGGATCGATTGGATGAATTTCTCCGTCAAAAAACACTAAAATACAGGAATAAAAAATTTGCTGATAGCTTGGGGGAGCAATATTCTGAAGCCTTTTGCACAGACAAAGATTGTTCAAGGCATCATCCTCTCAATTTTCAATATCGAACTTTAAGAGCTTATGAATCAGCCGTTAAAAACTATGAAAAAAACTTTAATATTCGTTTAATAAACCCGTGAAATCAATTATGCAAAAAGAAGAATATTACCTCAATGTAGCACGACATTTTGACCAGGATGCTAAAATTTTTGAAAAGCGCTATGACGAGAATCCGATTTTACACCGGCTAAGAAATGAGTTCAGGAAATATACAGAACTTCATTATTTTGAAACTGCATTGGAAATAGGGTGCGGACCTGGTATTGATATCGAGTATTTTGCTAAAAAATATCCAGATAAAAAGTTTTATGCTATTGATGTTTCACCTGAGATGGTCAGATTAAGCAGGAAAAAGATTGAGGCATTGAATTTCAAAAATGTGCAGGTAGAATGCAGTGCAGTTGAAAGTGTCGGGGAATATTTGCCGGGTCAAAAATTTGATTTGATATATGTTTATTTTGGTGGAATGAATACAGTGGCAGACTTGCGTCAGAATGCACTTATAATACACAAGTTACTAAATCCTGGGGGTACATTTGTACTCACAAATGTGAATCGCTATTACTTGCTTGATGCCCTGGTTAAAATATTCAAATTTAAATTTAACGATGCCACAGCCCGTTTGTTCAACAGATGGCCGGGATACTCTCCCGGGCGGAATCTTAAAAGTCATGTTTATTCTTATAAGTATATACGGAAGTGCTTTGAACCGGAGTTTGAGATTGTTTTTAAACGAGGCTACTCCATATTGTACCCCCCCTGGTACGGAGCCCGCCACCTGAAAAAGCTGGGAAAATTTGGAGAAACACTCTGGAAAATAGATGCAGCCCTTCAAAATACATTTCTCTGGAATTTAGGTGAATATAGTCTTTATGTGATGAAAAAATTAAATTAAGACTTGTAGTTTTGCCATAATTGGTTCAAATAACTTTTTAAATCCTGACAATGATAATTGAATGATTTAAATACTTCAGGATATGCTGTACTCAGTTTAAGATTAAAAGTCAGGGATTCCATGACAGCTTGCCCATAGCGTAAATGTAACCAAAATTTCGGTATATGTTTTATTTTCAGATTACTGATTTGCCGTAAAATCTTCACAAATTCATTTTGTTGCAGACAATGATTGCCAATAAGGTTATAAATTCTGCCGTGAGTAGCTGATTCCATTAAATAAATAATCATTCGCGCACAATCGTTTACCTGAATAATACTCATCATATTTTGTCCATTCCCATACACGGGAATGTATTTCTTATAAAACATGGGTTTAAAGTAAAAGTGATGTAACCATGATCCTGGGCCAAGAATCCATCCGGGGCGAACAATATTCAATGGAGTATTTTTGTCTGTTAATGCTGTTAAAAAAGGATGTTCGGCAATTACATATTCCTTTTGAAATCCGGTGGGTTGAAGGGGGGATAATTCTGTAATTGCTGTTTTCCGGGAGCCATAAACCAAACTACCCGAGACATAAATAATTATCGGTTTTTTAGACATACTGGCAACCTGTGTAAGTAATCTTTCATGGGCTATAGAGGCTTGTTGTGAAAAATGTATGCGTTCTTTCTTATTATTTCCCGAAATCCTGGCTGCATGAATAATATAATCCACATCCAGTTCATCCAGAATCCTCCAATCCATCTGGGTTAAAGAGGAAGAGGTAATCTTTGCATGTCGGGATTCAATAGCTCTGTTGTTTTGAATGGCTGTAATCCTGGCACCGGCCAATTCAAGTTCTTTAAGTATTTCCCTGCCCAGAAAACCTGAACCTCCCAAAAACATTATATGTTTTTCTTTGATAGCCATTTAGTAAGCCCCTGATTTTGAACCTGAGAATCAAACTCTGTGTGTGATTAAATTTAAACAAAAATAGATATAGTACATTATTTATGTTCAATTT
>CAYNBC010000263.1:0-3369 GCA_964395255.1 uncultured Sphingobacteriales bacterium
GTTTTATAATCATTATAAAACGGAATGTAAAACCGGATTAAATTCACTGGATTTTCTTACGGAAGATGAAAAAACTTTCTGGGTAGGCGTCTGCGAGAGGGCATTTAAAGGTGAACATGTAAAGTTTGAATATGAGTATGACCTCGGCCAGGGGATGCATTATTTTCAAACCTCGATCAACCCCATTTATGAAGGGGACGAAATTACCGGTTTATCTTTTATAAGTGTTGATATTACCGATCAGGTTAAAATAACACAGCGGTTTAAAGCCCTATTTGAATACGCACCGGTTCCGTTGTGGGAAGAAGATTTCAGCGGGGTTAAACAGATAATCGATGGCCTGAAAAAGAGAGGCGTAAAAAACTTCCGCAAATATTTTGACACACACCCAGAAGTACTTGAAAAGTGTATTCAGTCAGTCAAAATTCTGGAAGTAAACCAGCCCGTGTTAAAGCTGCATGAAGCGGATAGCAAAGAGGAGCTGTTTGCCGGACTGGATAAAATTTTTACAAATGAGTCTGTATTGGGTTTTAAGGAAGAGTTGATTGCCATTGCCGAAGGGCATTCAAACGCACAATTCGATGCCAAAGTAAAAACGTTAAAAGGAAATGAACGGGATATTCATCTGATTTGGAATGTCGTTCCGGGCTACGAAGATACCCTTGAGCGCATTTATGTTTCAACCGAGGATATTACCGAACGCAAAAAAGCCGAAGAAGAAATAAAAACAGTCAACAAACGGTTAACCGACATTCTGGAAAACATGTCGGATGCATTTGTAGCGCTCGACCGGAACTGGTGTTATACCTACATGAACGAAAAAGCCGCAAAAATTTTTAACCGAAACGCCAGGGAAATGATTGGCAAACACATCTGGACCGAATTCCCCGAAGGAGTGGGACAACCTTTTCATCTGAACTATGAAAAAGCCATGAACGAAAGGGTGTTCATCCAAATGGAAGAATACTATCCGCCCTACGACAAATGGTTCGAAAACCGGATAAATCCTACTAATGAAGGTATTGCCATCTTTTTTCAGGATATTACAGATCGCAAGAAAAATGAAAAAGAATTAAAAAGACTCAACGAAGAATTACAAAAACTCAACCTTGAACTGGAACAGCGAGTTAATGAACGTACCGCTGAATTAAGGAAAGCTAACAAGGAACTGGAAGAATTTGCTTATTCCATTTCACACGATTTAAAAGCTCCTTTACGAGCCATTAACGGTTTTTCCGAAATCATTGCTGCCCGATATAAAAATACCTTAAATCCTGAAGCATTGAAATATTTCAATTTTATTCAGGAAGCAAGTAAGAACATGTCTAATTTAATAGACGATTTACTTCGGTTTGCAAGGCTTGCAAAAAATGAAATCATCAAAAAACCGGTTAACCTCAATGAAATTATTGAAGATGTATTGGAGGAATTACATATCGATATCCAGAATAAAAGTGCAAAAATCACACTAGCTGAAAAACTACCTTCCCTTAATGGCGATAAATCACTATTAAAACAAGTATTCTCGAATCTAATTATGAATGCCATCACTTATACCCGCCAGGGCATCCAACCCAGTGTAGAAATAACAGCAAGGGAAGAAAAAGGCCGAATTATTGTAAAAGTGAAAGACAATGGCATTGGCATACCGGTTGAATATCACGAAAAAATTTTCAATATTTTTCAGCGATTACATGCACAGGACGAGTATCCGGGAACCGGAATCGGACTGGCTATTGTTAAAAAAGCTGTTACGGCACTGGGAGGATATGTTGATATTGAGTCAGAAGTTGGCAAAGGAACTACTTTTATTTTAACTTTTGAAAACAAATAAATGAAGAAACAGGATGAAAAGAGAGGCAAAAATACTGCTGGTAGATGACAACAAAATGGATGTGGAACTTGCACTGGATGCCTTCAGGGAAGCCAGACTCATCAACAAAGTGCATGTTGTTTATAACGGAAAAGATGCCCTTGATTACATTTTCGGTCGGGGGAAATATTCAGACAGAAATACTTATCCATTGCCCGACATTATTCTACTTGACCTTAAAATGCCTGGTATTTCTGGTCTGGATGTACTCAAAGAAATAAAATCATCCCATAAATACAGAAGAATTCCTGTTATTATTCTTACTTCATCACGGGACGAAGGCGACCTTGCTATGGGATACGACCTAGGTGCAAACAGCTACCTTGTAAAACCCATTTCGTTTAATGGTTTTATAAAAGTCATGAAAAAAGTTATCGATTATTGGTTGTCATTAAATATAGAACCTCCACTGGAAGAAAACGGTAATGATGAATAATGGATGATGTGACACATTAAAATGCTTTTATTATGAATGAAAAAATTAAAATACTATATATAGATGACAATCCCATGGATAAAGCCCTTGTACGGGATGCCCTCGAACGGGAACATGGTGGATTTGTGTTGGTGGAAGCAGCCAACCGGAAAGAGTATGAAAAATTGCTTTCACAACAGGACTTTGATCTGGTACTTTCCGACTTTAACATTCTCGGATTTGAAGGTTTACAAGTTATTGATTTCATCAAAGCCAATTATTCTCAAATTCCTATAATTATTGTTACTGGAACCGGTTCGGAAGAAATTGCGGTAGAAGCTATGAAGCGAGGTGCCAGCGATTATATTATTAAGAGCCCTCGTCATATAAAAAGGCTTCCGCACAGCATAAAAAATACCTTAAAAACCTTCAGACTTCAAAAATCAAAGGAAATAATTTACCATATTTCCCATGCCACTTTAAAAAATTACAATCTTTCTGATTTTATTCAATACATTAAAGAAGAACTGGGAAAAATTATTGATACAACCAACTTTTTTGTGGTTTTGCATGATGAAATCTCAAACAATCTCCAATTGCCCTATTTTCATGATACGATGGACAATTTCAAGGCATTCCCCGCAGAAAAAACCCTGACTCATTATGTGATAAAAACCCGGAAACCATTGCTGGCAAAACTCGATGACATCATTCAGCTGGAAAAAAAAGGACATATTAAAAGAATTGGTACCGATGCCCAGGTCTGGATGGGTATTCCACTTAAAATTGATAGTAAGGTTATTGGAGCTATGGTTGTCCAGAGTTATACTGACCCTTGTGCTTACACTTCAGATGACCTGGAACTTATGGAAATTATTTCAGCAGCTATAAGTCTGGCCATTTATAATAAAAAAAATGAAGTTGAATTAAAGGAATTAAATAAATTACTCAGGGCTAAAAATAAAGAGCTCTATGATAAGATTCAGAAAATAGAAAAATATGCAGAAGAATTAAAAAAAGCCAAGAACAAAGCCGAAGAAAGCGAACGCCTGAAAACTGCTTTTCTGGCCAATATGAGTCA
>CAYNBC010000264.1:0-3369 GCA_964395255.1 uncultured Sphingobacteriales bacterium
CAGGGCTTTCGTCAAATAAATCTGAAGCTTTCCGTGTTATTCTCAGGCGTGGAAGAGCAGCACCGGAGAGGTGTAAATTTCTTATTTTAATAGTGTTGGCTTGTTTTTCCTTATCATTTTCTTTCCAGTGTTCTAACTCACCGAATTCCACCATAAGGCCCTCCTCGTTCTGGTTATTTATTATGGGTTGTACCTTAATCATGTCATGATTCAATACGGAGAATACCTTATACAACAGGTCTGAAATGTTAAGTCCTGTGCTTATCTTTTCACTTTTGCGATAAAACCCATGAATATACAGACCCTTAACGGGACGGGTCATAGCCACATATAAAAGGTTTATATTATCCACGAATGAGAGAATTATTTCTTCAAAATAATCCTCAGAAAACCATGAATCTTTCAACGACTGAGTAGTCTTTACCGGAATTACTTTCAATTGAGGGTCAAGATTTTCCGTAGTTTTCGACCAGATAATATTACGCGGGTCAGGAAACAGATTCCATGAACAAAAAGGAATAAAAACATAATCAAATTCCAGCCCTTTGGCTTTGTGAATGGTCATAACGCGTACTGCATTCATTTTATCTGAAAGGCCGGTAATAGGCTCATCCTGCTCTTCCCACCAGTCGATAAAATCGGAAACGCCTCCATTAATTTTCATGACAAAATCATGGACAAAATCCTGAAATGCCAGCAGAAAAATCTCTTCACCTGCAATGGTATCCAGCTTAAAATAAAGAATGAGTTCTCTTACAAGTTCGTACAGAGTGCTGGAGGTTGCAGCCCTTTGTTTCAATTCATCAACAAGGTTTACATCTGTTTCTGCCAGTATAGGGTGATGTACCTTATTCCCGTGAATTTCTGCGTGTAGTTTCTTTATTTCCGTCAAATACAGGTGATTCGTAGTATCGCTTAGCCATCTTATGGTTGATAGAAGAAGCCTGACCGATGGAGAAGCTTCCAGCTGGAAGGATGCCTGGGAAACAGCAGGGATATCATTCTGGCGGGAAAGCCAGTTAACAACCCGTTGCACTTCTTTTGTTTCTCTAACCAGAACACATATTTGCTTATAATCGACCTGGTTTATTAGCAGCCTAATTTTTTCAGTCATCCATTTCAGGCTCACTTCCTGTTGAGCATCTTTTTTAAGCTCTGCGTTTATTTCCCTCAGACACAACTCCACACGGGCATCAGGAGAATTGGACACGGTTTCCTGAATGGCATCATTATAAACTTCAGTAATCAGAGATAATTTATCCTTATGGGCTTCCCTGTCTTCCCAGAAGCCAGTAATAATATCTTGAGCCAGCGATGGTAATTTTTCAAATAACAGGTTGTTAAACAGGATGATTTGCTTGCCGCTGCGCCAGTTTTTGTTTAAAGTTCTTAAATCCAGAGTATACCTTTCCAGTTCTTTTTCCACTTCATGGTGAAGGATACGCCAGTTACTGTTGCGCCAGCGATAGATAGATTGTTTTACATCGCCAACCAGCAAACTTGTTTCCCCTTCCATCAAGCTGTTTTCTACAAGAGGCCGAAGATTATGCCACTGAAATTCGGATGTATCCTGAAATTCATCAATAAAAACATGGTCAAACCATGCGCCTGATTTTTCAAGTATAAAAGGTGTATCAGTGCCGGCTATTAATTCTTTCAACATGGGGTTCAGGTCACTTATTAATAGTTTTCCTTCCCTCTGTCGATATTCACGCAATCCCTGGTCGATGTCACTCAGGACAGCCAGTATAAACAAATGATTCTTAATAGCCTGTGCAGATATATAATCAGGGAAATGCCTGTCAAAAAACTGAACCCCCTTAGACAGTAAAGGAATTAGCTGGTCTTTTACAAAATTTGCTTTGCTCTGGTCATTCAGTTCCTGTTTTACAAGCCATTTGTCAACTCCGGTCAGTGCCTCCCTGTATGTCTTAGTTATAAAGCTTGCTGCCGCTCCTTTGTGTGTACTTAATCCGGCAGCTTTTTTGAAAAAAGAAGCTGGTCCTCTGTTCTTACTTTTAAAATGGTTTTCATCATAACCGTGTCGTGACATCAAATCAAGGCCCTCATTCCCTATTTTGACAAGTTCCGTGATAAAGTTATCGATGATATCTTCAAGTTTTCTGCGTACGCTGGCAAACCACTTAGAATCCGACATCCGGGTAAAAACATCGCTAAACTCAAGTACATTTTCCTTAAAGAGTTCGTAACCCAGATTTTTCAGGGCATCTTCAAGCCTTGCTTTTTTCCCCTGTTTTAAATTATCATTAACAAACTCAAGCAAAAAACTGAAGGAATCTTCATTTCTTGCCGGCTGTAACAAAAAACTCTCAATTACATGGTGCAGCACCCATTGTGTGTTCAGTTCGATGTCGTAACCGAGAAAAATACCCAGTTCGCGGGCAAACCTTTTAATCAGGGTTTGAAAAAAATGATCGATGGTGGATACATGCAATTCTGAATAATGATAAAGAATCAGCTTTTTCAAAACGGATGCCCGATGCCGGACAAGCTGTTCATTTTCCAGATGGGTTCCTTTCAGTAATTCATCAAGAAGCTGACTGTTCTGACCCTTTTCAAGCTGGTCAAGGGTTTCAATAATACGGCTTTTCATTTCAGCCGTAGCTTTGTTGGTAAATGTTATAGCCAGTATATGACGGTACGAATCCGGGTTGGGAAGTGTAAGAAGAAGAAATTCGCGTACCAGTGAATAGGTCTTGCCTGAACCGGCAGAAGCTTTGTAAATAATTAATGCCATTTAATCGAGATAGCCTTTATTATGTGCTGAAATATAATGACATTTTGCTTTAAATACAAGTACATTGTTAACGGCAGGTTCACTGTATTTATACTGGTCTTTACCCGTATATTGCCTCATGATAATGTTTAATCCTTTCTTTTTTTCATCCATGTCTGTGATTTCTTCCAGAATTGCATATGCCAGTATGCTTTTGTATTTCATGGAAAAAGAGCAGGCTACACTTTCGCTCTGGTAATGAAGTTTTCGCATGATATCAAGGCTGATACAAACTTCAGGTTGGTTTCGCCAGACTTTCAACTTTTTGCCCGTCAATGCCGTATGAAAATAAAAAGTATTGTTTTCAAAGCCAAAGTTCATGGGTAAAACATAAGGTTTGTTGTTTTCATCCACGATACCCACATAACACACTTCAGCCTGCCTGATAATGTCTTCGATTTCAGCAGGGTCGGTTATTGTTACTTTTTTTATGCCCATACTACAAAACTTATCAAGAAGCTAAAATAAGAAATTTATCCCCTGTAAATGCAGGAGAATTTATAATTCCAGTTCTGCTCCGGGACCTTGTTTATGTATTCCAAAATATTTCCGTATGGCATAAACAGCCAGAT
>CAYNBC010000265.1:0-3355 GCA_964395255.1 uncultured Sphingobacteriales bacterium
ATATAAAACTCTTATACTTAAAGTTCTTAAAGCTTTCTTAACTTTATAACTTAGATTCGAGAGTTTCGGCTATTATATACCACTCCTCTTATGGGAATATTCAATAGATACTTTCTCTAAACAAATAAAAAGATTAAGGAATTAAGGACAGTTATTTAAATATCCTGTTTTTTAATTATCAGAAAAGCGGGTCAGGTGGTGGTGGTACAGTTGTGTCGGGAGGAGGTACACCGGGATCATAATCAGGAGGTGGCACAGGTTTTTTCTTCTTGTCGTCATCTCCCCCGTCCGTGGTTCCTCCTTTGATACGCAACATTTCTTTTCTTGACAAAATTTCAATTTCCGATTTCCAGAGCTTTTTCATTTTTTTCATTTTAAGGTTCAACCAATTATCTGATTGCCGATTGTTAAGGTTTGCTTATTAATTGGTATGAAGCCCTTCAGGTGCTGGAAAATCGGATATTCACAACAACCGGTTTAACTTACTATATTTTTTACAGGTAAAATAAGCTGGGTATGGATATCCTCTTCATCTTGAGTTTTCTGGTAGATAACATGAATCGCATCGGTTGAATATTCCATGAATAATTTGCCATCAAGATTTTTCTCCTGAACCCTGTAAATATCAATATATTTTTTCAAAGGTTTCAACCACTTGTAAACAGCAACAGGACTAACATTTAATAAAGCCGCAATTCTTTTATACCCCAGCCCTTCCAGATAAAGAATAAGGGCCAGACGCTTCACTCCCATCGACCTGCTTTTGTTGTTTATCGTAAAATGATATCCGCAATCCTTACACCGGTATCGTTGCTTGTCGCATACCCGTCCGGCTTTGATATATTTGATACTACCGCATCGCGGGCATTTCATCTTTTTTATTTTCAAATATATATTTAATTAAACCTTTTAATCAAATTAATTTCCATGCAAACCGGAAAAATCCCGATATTTGTTCAAAGCAAACAACTTATGCCTGCCCGGTTTTCCGCGCTTCTTTTTCTAATATTTATTTTCTTCAGTGCTTTTACCGTAAACTGCCAGAACATTCCTGGCATCAAAATCCCGTTTCATGACAGTATATCCGAAGTAAAGCTGGCAGGAAAATATCTGAAGAGCCAAAATCACAAAAAAACTGCAATTTATTTTGAAAAAGCAGCACAAAAATATCTGACCCGGCAAAATTATCACGACTATCTGCTCGCTCTTTTTTACAATTTAGTTTACGATTATTCCGATGAACGGTATTTGCAATTCAATAAAGCATTGGATTCGTTACTAAATGATAAATTAGCTGACCTTATAATGAATTTTATCCCTGCCGTATTAAGTATACACAGCGTTTTCCATAATGACATGATAATTCCCCTGTTAAATCGAATGAAATACAGTTTATTGCCCGACAGTTTAAAAATTAAGTTCAATACGAGCTGGGCAGGAATTTACTATTATAAAGGTATATATGACAGTGCTATTTTTTACTACAAAAAATGCCTTAAACTATCACCCCGAGAAAAAGTTAGAATAAAAATATATTTAAACCTTTCTTCTTGCTATTTTCTTACAAACAACTATAAGCTTGCAGAGCATTATCTTACCCTTTTGGAAAAGGAAAATCCCGTCCGCTTGAGCCCGGGCGACATGAAAAAATTTTTGTTTGGCATGGCTTATATATATTATCATACGGGTAATTACGCTAGAGCCGATTCGGTGCTGGATATGCTATTGTCAGATGTATATTCGGGCTCAGGTCAAACCGATATCAAACCTCTGGTATTATCGGGTTTAATCAAATTAAAATACAATCGCATATCCGAAGCCCAATTGTTGTTAACGCAGGCGGTGGAGTTGCTCGATAAAGATTATTCAGTCAGGAATTTCAAGGATAAACTGCATGCCAATCACAATCTGGCTTATACTTATTTCAGGGAAGGTAACTATCAGCTTGCCCTGAATTATTTTTTCAAGGTATATGCTTTGTTGTTGAACAGCAAAGCTTATCTTCCCGATTTATATACCAATTGCATTTCTAATATTGCCATATGTTCCGATTCATTGCATTACCATCAAATGGCTAAAAAATTTTATTATTATTCTCTTCATTACTGTATGCAAAACTATAACAGTTATAAAGTTGATATCCTGTTAAACCTAATTAACTATTTATTTAAAAAGCAAAACATTAAAACAGGGATTAATTTGTTAAACCAATTTGTTAAGGACACTACCATAAATAACGAATTAAAAGCAAAAATCTTTCTTTACCTGGCGAGGTCACACTTTTTTGAAGGCAACATTGATAGTTCATTTCTTTATATAAAAGAAGGAATGGACCTGTGCCGTAAAGAAAATGAAACATCAGGGCTTACCATGTTTTACCTTAAATCGCTGGAAATTTTAACCCGATTGTTTAAATATGAATCGGTTACGCAAGATATCGGTGATCTGAAAAAAGCTCTTAATTCGGCAGAAGAAGCCCTAGAAATGGCTCAAAAAGCAGTGGTTAGTCTGATATCACAGGATGACCAGTTGTTGCTTACACGAGAAATTGAAAAGGTAGTTAACAGAGGTATGGAAATCGCTTATCAGCTCTACGGAAAAACCGGAGATAAAAATTATCTTTACAGGTGCTGGGAATGGGCCGATGTAGGTAAAGCTTTTGTGCTTTCTTCCTATCTGCGCGAAAAATCTGAAAAACTTATGGGCGAGGTCGATCCCGGACTACTGGCAAGGGAACAATACATCAAGGACCATTTGTTATTTTACCGTAACCTGTTGGCTCAACTAAACCCGGATATGCCTTCGAGCGGTAATAAAGCACTTGAATACAGGACAGAAATCATCAAACTGAGCAAACAACTCACCCAAATCAGAAAACAAATCATGCGGAAAAATGCGGGATTATATAATGCCATTTATCATGTACCTACATTGAATTGGGACCAAATCAAAGAAAATATTGAAAAGGGTAAAACCATTATTGAATATCACATCAACAACAACCAGCTTTATATCTTTCACTACACACAAAAGGAAGGTGCAGATCTGGTAAAAACCACTCTACCTCTCAACTTTCATCAAAATGTAGCGGAATATATCCGCTTGCTCTCCACCGATCCTCGTTTTGGCAGTTTTTCCGAATATTTTGAAAAGTTTACCTCCCTGTCTTATTATCTGTATTTGTGGTTAATCAAACCAATAAGTGCAGAACTAAATGAAAAAGAATTGATTATCATCCCGCACAGGTTTCTGTCATATATTCCTTTTGAGACCCTGCTCGAATCAAAACCCAGGGTCAGAGATTTTAAACATCTCGATTATTTATTAAAAAAATATTCTTTTTGTTACTACTACA
>CAYNBC010000266.1:0-2618 GCA_964395255.1 uncultured Sphingobacteriales bacterium
GTATATTATTGACTGACAATTTCAGAAACTCATAGCCATCCAGCATTTTTAATAATTGAAAATCAGGGTCAACCGTAAATTTTGTTATTTTACATTCCAGAACCACCTGTTTGTTTTCTCCGTTGGAGTCAACAACAATCAAGTAAACCGGACAATTACCTTTAAAATTTTTCAGCAAACTTTCCAGTTCATCAATAAATGAGCGGGTCAAAGCTGAGTTGTGGATATGAATATTTAATCTTTTCAAAAAACGGGATTTCACTTCAGAAAGCAAAGTAATATCTTGAATTTCAACACCTAAAACTCCGGTATCAGCTCCCCGTTGTCTTATCAGTGCTGTGATAAATAGTTTTGTGCCTGGTGTTAATAAGTGTTTGTATTTCAAATATTGCTCACCAAAAAGGAAAAACCGGTATTCCGAAGTATAATCTTCCAATTTAAACATACCAAAGCGTTCGCCCCTTTTATTTAATCTTTCAGAAAACTCGGAAACCAGGCCAGCCACTTTAATGACCTTTCCTTTCAGCAAGTGGATTACATTATCAATTTCTTCCAATCGGTGTGTGGCAAACCATTCTATTTCATATTTATATTCATCCAGTGGGTGTCCCGAAACATAATATCCCATGTACTCTTTTTCGAGTTTCATTAAATCCAGTTGAGGCCAGGGCTCACACTCCTGGGGCTGGGGCTGGGGAACCTGTATAAAGGATGTATCTCCAAAAAGACTTTGCTGAGAACTTTTAGTTTGTTCTTTATAAGTATTTCCATAACGAATTAGCTGGTCAATAAAAGTGGTTTTATCCGTATCGGTATGATAAAAATATTGCCGCCTGTGAATGTTTGACCACGAATCAAATGCTCCGGCATAGGCAAGACTTTCGATGGTTTTTTTATTGACGGTACGAAGGTTAATGCGGGCTGTAAAATCGTAAATGTCTTTGAACAAACCATTTTTTTCCCTTTCCTGAATAATGGATTCAACAGCAGCCCTACCAACGCCCTTTATTCCACCAAGACCAAATCGAATTTTGCCGTTTTTCAAGGCAGAAAATTTAAACATGGATTCATTGATATCAGGCCCCAACACCTCAATACCCATTCTCTGGCAATCAGCAATTAACATATTGAGTTTCTGGATGTCATTCATGTTATGTCCTAAAACGGCAGCCATATATTCGGCAGGATAATGGGCTTTAAGATAAGCTGTTTGAAATGCCAGAATAGAATATGCAGCTGAATGGGAACGATTAAAACCATATTTGGCAAATTCCCGCATGGTTTCAAAAATGTATTCGGCTTTGGCTTTATCAATACCGTTCTGTATGGCTCCTTCTACAAATTCATTTTTCATCCTGAGCATTTCGGTTTCCTGTTTTTTACCCATAGCCTTGCGGAGCACATCGGCTTTACCCAGAGTAAATCCTCCAATGATTCGCGCTACCTGCATAATTTGCTCCTGAAAAACCATGATTCCATAAGTGGGTTTAAGTACATCTTCGAGCAAAGGATGAGGATATTCAACTTTTTCCAGCCCATGTTTCCGTTTTATATAAGTATCAATATGTTCCATGGGACCTGGCCGGTAAAGGGCATTCATGGCAATTAAATCATCTATGCAATTGGGTTTTAGTTTTTTTAAATATTTCTGCATACCCGGAGATTCAAACTGGAAGATGCCTATAGTTCTGCCGTTTCGGAACAAGTCAAAGGTCAGTTCATCATCAAATGGAATATTTTCAATATCAATCTGCTTACCACTATTTTGATAAATATTTTCGAGCGTATCTTTTATGATGGTAAGGTTTTTCAGGCTTAGAAAGTCCATCTTAAGCATGCCGGCTTTTTCGATATATTTGCCTTCGTACTGTGTAACCATCAGGCTGGAATCCTTGGCTGAAGCAAGCGGAACAAAATGAGTTATATCTTCCGGAGCTATAATGACCCCGCATGCATGGACACCCGTGTTCCGAATGGAACCTTCAAGAATTTTTGCAAATTTCAGTGTTTTCTTTACCAGTTCACTTCCTTGCTGTAATTCCAGTTCCAATTCTTTGACTTCCTTATAAGCCCTGGAGAGAGTTATTTTGGGGTCATCGGGAATCAATTTGGCAAGCTGATCAGCTTTGTTCAGAGGAAGTTTTAATACGCGTGCAACATCCCGGATAGCCGAGCGAGCGGCCATAGAGCCAAAAGTTATAATCTGCGCTACCCTTTCTTTACCATATTTTTCTGCAACATATTTTATGACATCATCTCTGCCATAATCGTCAAAGTCTGTATCAATATCGGGCATGCTGACCCTTTCCGGATTTAAAAACCTTTCAAAGAAAAGATTGTATTTGATGGGGTCAACATTGGTAATGGACAGGCAATAAGCAATAGCGGAACCGGCCACAGAACCCCTACCCGGTCCTACAAGGATTCCTCTTTTACGCGCTTCAGAAATATAATCATGCACGATTAAAAAATAACCCGCAAATCCCATTTTCTTGATTTCCGAAAGCTCGTATTCCAGCCTCTTCTTGATTTCTTCAGTTAATGGTTTGTATTTTTTCTTAGCACCTTCATAGGTCAGATATTCCAGATAGGATTGTTCATCATTAAAGCCTTCAGGA
>CAYNBC010000266.1:2628-3349 GCA_964395255.1 uncultured Sphingobacteriales bacterium
AACAATTCCTTCATTTCCTCGGTGGTCTTGAAATACTCATTACCTGTATACCGCATTCCATCCAGACTATCATCATCCCTGCCTGTATTCAGCCGAATGAGAATATTATGAGCTTCAAAATCCTCTTTGTTCACATAATGAACATCGTTGGTAGCAATTAAATCGGTGTGTGTTTCCCTGGCCAATTCAACCAGTACCTGATTGACTTTGTCCTGTTCTTCAAGCCCATGACGCATTAATTCCAGATAAAAATCTTCCCCAAAAATTTCTTTGTATTCATAAATTACTTGAATAGCTTCATTTTTACCTTTAGACAGAATGGTACGGGCAACTTCCCCGCCCAGGCATGCTGAACTGGCTATCAGGCCTTCGTTGTAATTTTTCAATAATTCTTTATCAATTCGAGGAGTGTAGTAAAATCCATCACGATAAGCATAAGAAATCAATTTAATCAGGTTTTGATAACCGGTTTTGTTTTTGGCCAGCAAGATTAAATGATATCCGCTTCTGTCAAGGGTTCCCCTTTTATTTTGCATCCCGTGGGGTGCAACATACATTTCGCATCCAATGATGGGCTTGATATTTTTTTTAAGTGCCTCTTCAACAAAATGAATGACACCAAACATATTTCCATGGTCTGTAATGGCCATGGCTTCCATACCATCTTTCCGGGCTTTATCCATCAAATCATGTATATTGGACAAACCATCCAGGATTGAAT
>CAYNBC010000267.1:0-3337 GCA_964395255.1 uncultured Sphingobacteriales bacterium
GTCATATAGTTGTTTGTAAAATTTTTTAAGACGTTTTTGATAAAGGTTTTCATCTTTTTCTTCATCCTCTTTGTTCATTTTCAAATCCAGAAGCGGAACATCGGCATTTACATTGACAGCAACCAGCGTATCTCCGGAGCTACGCTCTACATGATTGATAGGAATGTTGTTGACTACGCCCCCATCTACCAACAAACGACCATTGTCTTTAACCGGTGTGAAAACAGTGGGAATGGATATGGATGCCCTGATAGCTTTTATCAAATCCCCCTTTTTAAACACAACCTCTTCCCTGTTAATTATATCTGCTGCAACAGCCGCATAAGGAATTTTCAACTCTTCGATTTTTTTATAGGGTAGAAATTCTTCGATTTTATGAATAACCCTGTCCCCGCGGACAAATCCCCCTCCCGTAACGGTAAAATCTACCAGGGAAAAAACTTTCATTTTGTCCAGGCTTAAAAGCCAGTTTTTAAAATCCACAAGTGTTCCCGATGCATAAATGGCGCCCACAAGAGCACCCATGGATGTGCCTGCTACGGCATGGATGCTATAACCATTTTCTTCAAGCACTTCAATAACACCGATATGAGCAATCCCTCTTGCTCCACCTCCCGACAACACCAGTGCTACTTTTTTATTCATATTTTATATTTTGGAACGAAATTAGTTATTATTTTGCGCTTCTCTCATGTGAAAATATTTTAAAAATGAAAAGATTATTTTTAATTACAGGCGCTACAAATGGAATGGGCTGGGAGACAGCTAAGGCTGTTGCTTCCGATAATCATCAACTTGTTCTTGTTGCCAGAAATGAAGAAAAACTGAAAGACAAAGTTGACTCCTTAAAACAACTAACAGGCAATCAGGATATTGATTATATTGTGGCAGATCTTTCACTTTGCTCGGAAATTAGAAAAGCCGCAGATCAATTCCGTTCACGCTATGACAAACTCGATGTGCTTATCAATAATGCCGGAGCTGTTATTCCTGAGAAAAAAATTACTGCTGAAGGCTTTGAATATACTTTCGCTTTAAATCATCTGGCTTATTTCCTTCTGACGGGTTTGCTGCTGGATTTGATACCGAAAAATCAGGATAGCAGAATTATTAACATCAGTTCTATGGCACATAAGATGGGAAAGCTTGACTTTGACGATTTGTTTTTTGAAAAAAGAAAATATTCCTCAATAAAAGCTTATGCCAATTCCAAACTTGCCAATATTTTGTTTACAATAGAACTGGCTCGCAGACTAAAGGATACACAAACTACGGTAAACTGCATTCATCCAGGCGGTGTTCGAACAGGGTTTGGAAGAGATTACAAAGGTCTTATGGGCTTACTGGTCAGATTTACATTTATGTTTATGCGTTCTCCTCAAAAAGGAGCTGAAACCTGCATTCACCTGGCTTTATCCCCGGATGTAAAAGGCATTACCGGCAAATACTGGGCTGACAAAAAACCTGTTAACCCTGCACCGCATGCCCTTAACCCGGAAGATGCCCGTAAGCTATGGGAAATCAGTGAAGAACTGACTTCTTTCAAATACCCCGTTTAATTTCTTTTGTAAACAATGCCTCCGGTCGCTTGATGGGTCGGGGTTACCAGTACTTCACATATTTGAACATGGGGCGGTACTGAAGCCGTGTAAACTACGATATCTGCTATATCTTCAGGTGTCAGGACCTTGATGCCTTCATATACTTTTTTAGCCCTTTCTTCATCTCCATGGAAGCGTACTATGCTGAATTCGGTTTCAACCAGACCGGGCTGTATATTGGTTACACGCAAAGGTGTATCAACCAGGTCCTGCCTGAGTCCATCACTGATAAATCTGACAGCTGCTTTGGTGGCACAATAAACATTTCCTCCCGGATAAGCATGCACACCTGCAATACTCCCTATGTTAATAATATGACCATTTCCTCTCTCAACCATGCCGGGAACAACCTTTCTGGTCACATATAACAAACCTTTCACATTGGTATCAATCATTTCCTCCCAATCTTCTATCAAACCTTCATGCAACTTATCAAGACCTCTGGACAACCCGGCATTGTTTACCAGAATATCAATATTTTTAAATTCGTCAGGGAGATTGTCAAGGGATTCTTCCACCGCTTTGCGGTCTCTGACATCGAGTTTAAAACCATAGACCTTCGAAGAATAATCAGCCAGCAAATTCTTTTTAAGCTCATCTATACGCTCTATTCTTCTGCCACAAATAATCAAGCGGGCTCCTTCCCTGGCAAAGGCCTCAGCACAGGCTCGCCCTATTCCGCTTGTGGCTCCCGTGATAAAAACCGTTTTATCTTTAAACATTTTTTTTTCTTCAAACTTAAATGAATTTTTCATTCCGGGATGTCCTTTTTTTTCATTGAAAACGAATTGAAAAACCTATTTAAATCTAAAGCTTAAAAGATTTCACAGGCTGGATACAAGTATTTTTAACAGTAAATACACAATATTTTTAACTTGACATTTCATTCCGGATTTGTTATTTTTAAGTGTAAATTTCAACCCTATGAAAATAAAAAGATTAAGCTGGGGTATGATTGAAATGGAGGATGGAAAAACCTTTTTCAAAGATGCTATTTTATATCCGGGTGGAGCCGAAGAATGGGATTGGAATAAAACCGGAACCAATCACAAGGATGGAATCCAGCCTGACGAAATTAACTATCTGATTAAAAAAGGTGCGGATGTTATTATACTATCTACAGGGCAGTTAGGGAGATTGAAAATTTCCGAAAGGGCCAGACAAATCATGGAGGAGAAAAAAATTGAATATCATATTTTGAAGTCCGAAGAAGCAGCCATGAAATTCAATGAGCTTCACGATAGCAGAAAGTGTGGTGCATTGATTCATTCCACCTGTTAATTCAAAATCCTCTTTCGGTTGCGGCCTTTACAATACAATCAATAATAGTTTCGTCCGAAACAGTGCCACGGTTAAACTGTAAATCAAAATAAAACGGTTGTTGCCTGTCTTTCAGGAAATAACTAAAAAATTCTTTTCTGCGTTTGTCCATCAATTCTATTTCCTTTCTGGCTTCGGCTTCATTCATACCGTGTTTGGAAACCAGATGATGGACTCGCCATTCCACGGGAGCATAAAGCCGGATGTGGGTTGATTTTTTGATGCCCGAACAAATAAGTGCACCCGCAGAACCAATAATTATTACATTACCCTTGTTGGCAAAGGAAAGGATAACCCGGGCTACCGTGTTTTTTACTTTTTTATCATTAACATAATTATCGGTAGAAAAGGAAATGATTAAATCGGATAGAAAATGGAGTTCTTTTCCTTCAAAAACTTTTTTTACTCTCTGCGGT
>CAYNBC010000268.1:0-3329 GCA_964395255.1 uncultured Sphingobacteriales bacterium
TTGTATCCTGTGCAAGAACATGTAAAGAAAGGAGCAATAGCAGGCTAAAGAATGTTGTTTTCATATTTTTTTCAAGTGTTGTTGTGATACAAAAATAGGTACGAATTTTCCGGGATTAAAAACTTTTCTTAAATCGAAGAAACAGATAACTCCCTTGCGAAGAAGGATTGCTGCTGTCATTATCGAGGCTTCGAAAGTGCTGTAATATAAATGAAAATTCAAGGTTTTCTTCCAGAGAATAGGAAAAGGTGGGGCCCAGAAAAATGAATTTTAAATTCGGACTGTACATGGTCGCCAGAGAACTATTCAAGAGAGGCGTCAGTGGATAAGAAGCTGATGCTACAAAAGTCCAGCGTGCCGGTGATAAATTTCTGGCACTTACATCCAGAAAATAAAAACTATTTACATCAAAATCCGACTTTTTCAAACCATTACTCTGATAAAGCCCTTCAAGTTGAATCATCAAAGAATTGTTGAATGTGTAATCGTAACCCAGAGACATGATAAAAACTTCCTGGCTATCCTGAGAATTTTTTGCCGGTATAAAATATGATGCCTCATAGCGTAAAGCCCCTTTCAGAAAGTTACCACTACTACCTGTTCCTACTATCCAGTTATCATCCTGATAAATTCCTCCGAGAAATTGAAAATCAAAATTCCATTTCGTAAACCTGTAACGGGCAGCTGCAGTAATTCTGTCTTTATAATCCAGTTTTACAGCAGTTTCAAGCATGGATGTCGTTCCTGTATACCAGGAAAGCTTGATGGCATCACTGCCCGGTTTTTCTTCATAATCAAAATCAAAATAGGAATAAGCGTTAAAAATATCGTTGGGGTTCCATACCAGTGTTTGAGACCAGTTGATTCGTTGACGCCCTATTCTAAGTTGAAATTTTTCTCCTGAGTAGTCGAAATACAGGCGGTCGAAAGTGCTATGAATCAAAAAACTTTTCTTTTTAATCAAAAAATCGGAAAGGTCTAACCAGCCTTTTTCATCATTGATGTAATCAGAATATTTAAACATGAGCAAAGAGTCGGGCAGCGTACTTTCCATTTCCAGAAGTTCACCCCAAACGAGACGGTTTCGAAGGCCGGCATGAAATGTTACATGATTGTTCAGGTAAACATCCAGATTGAGTCTATTATGTAGGATGTTATCTGTAATCCAGGGCTGGTCAATTTCCGTAATCAGAGCAGACTGAAGGTCTTTTATATAACCATGGAATGAAACTTCGACCTGACCCAAAACATAGCGTGGAAAGGCCAAAAACTGAATAACAATAATAAAAAGACTAAATCTTTTCATCTTTGATAATCTTACCGTCTTGCAGTGTTAATACTCTCCGTGCCTTTTTTACCACGCGCTGGTCGAGGGTCGAAAATATAAATGTAATACCTTCTTCCCTGTTGAGCTTTTGCATGATTTCCAGAAGATTTTCAGCGCTGGCAGTATCGAGGTTGGCTGTGGGTTCATCGGCAAGGATAAATTTGGGTTTGGAAGCCAGCGCACGGGCAACAGCCACTCGCTGCTGCTGTCCCCCTGATAATTTACCGGGCCGGGCATTTTCACGGTTTTTCAAGCCTACAGCTTCCAGCAGCTCCATGGCTCTTTGATGTCTTTCTTTTCTGGGTTTGCCCTGAAGCTGCATGATAAACTCAACATTTTCCCTGGCAGTCAGAACTGGTAAAAGGTTATATGCCTGAAAGACAAAACCGATATTAAACAATCGAAAGTCTGTTTTTTTTCGCTGGGATAATTCACCCAGATTCACTCCATGGATAACTACCTGACCTTCGGTGGGGTCGTCCAGACCTCCCAGTAGATTCAAAAAAGTGGTTTTACCGGAACCGGAAGGCCCTACAATGGCAGTGAATTCTCCTTCTTCAAAATCCACGGTAATGCCATTTACAGCGTGGACTTTTATTTCATTGTCACTGTAAATTTTGTGAAGATTCGAAACCTCTATAATTTTCATTGTATTTGATTTTATAAGTTATTCAATTTTGGTTGCTTCCACAGGATTAAGTCGGATGGCTTTATAAGCCGGGTAAAGTGAAGATACAATTCCTGTAAGTACAACAAGGATAATAATGGGTACAATCATATGGATATCCAGTTCGGCATAGATGATGGGGCTATAACCCATTTCCCTAAGTCCTTCACCCCAGATAGAAAGGTCAATAGGATGAATGGTAAAATAATAGGAAACGAAATAGCCCAGGATAACACCCAGCACGCCACCCGTTAATGTCAACATCACAGCCTCATACATCAGCATAATGAAAATTTTTAACTTGTTCATCCCAATTGACATCAGCATTCCCAGTTCTTTTACCCTCTCGAGAACGGCCATTAGCATGGTATTGATAATTCCAAAACACAGCGCGAACAGGATGATGACAATAATTAAATACATGTACTGAACCATGAGCTCATCCATATAAGCCATTTCAGGACTGAGACTTTTCCAGTTTTCCACCAGCAGGCCGGGTGCCAGAGCCTTAATGTTTTCGGTAATTTCTGAAAGATGGTCATTATTTTGTAGAGATATGGCAATTTCATGACCCTGATGAATATCTACACCTGTTAGAGAAGCAAGGTCTTTATAACGAACAAATACATTTGCTCCGTCCCAGCTATTGTTGTTGGTTTCAAAAATACCAGCTACACGGAAAGCACTGCTTACAATATTACCCTGCTCATCCTGAAAAGTGAGAACTATTTTCTTTCTCACATTTACATCCAGTTTATCGGCCAGTTTTTTACCAATTACAATGGGGTTGCGGGAAACGCCCTCAAAATATGCTCCATCTATTATCTTCTGGTACAAATCCGTAACAGTTTTTTCCTGTTCAGGAAATACGCCTGTTACCATAACTCCTGTACCATTTTCAGCTGAAGAGGCCATGGCATTGATGATGAAGCGTTTGGAAACACCTGTCACTCCGGGAATCTTTTCAATCTTTTCGCTCAGTTCTTGAATGTTGTCTATACGATATTTCAGCTCATGATTTTCAACAAAACGGGGATGATGTACCTGAATATAGGATAGTTCTGTTTTAAGAACGGTCACCATTCGCTGGTCAACCCATCCTTTCATAAATGCCGTGGTAAAGATTCCTGCAATCAAGCCCAGTGTTACCGCAATAATTACGACCAGGCTTCTTCCTTTATTTCTCCAGATATTTCTCCATGCAATTGAAAACAGCATATGCTTTTATTTATAAGTGAATAAACATTATTTTCCTCTGATAGCTTCGATAATTTTAAGCCGGTTTATGGCACGTACGGGATAAATGGCAATAATCACTGAAAAAATCAAAATGGT